>CANQSM010000115.1 GCA_947626525.1 uncultured Phocaeicola sp.
ATGCTTCAAAAAATTTGCGGGATACTGTATCTGAACAATATCTCGCAAAAATGGGCTTTTTAAGGGATGACTATTTATAGTAATCACGAACTCATTTGTCCTGTCATTATTGGTGAACGAGACATTCACATCCTCAGACAAGGCACGAAGCATACCACTACCTGCTCCTGTGTAGGGAAGCAAATGAATGGCATTTGTGAAAAGGAATATATTGCGTGGCATGGAAGTTCCCACGACAATATCATCTACGGAAAGTCCATTAGGGAGAGTTCCCGGGCTGTGTATCTCCACTCTGTCATCAAAGATGAAGATGCGGATAGGGGCTGTCGCATTCAGCGATCGATGTACCAAGGCATTTACGGTGAACTCAACAAGACTAGTGTAGGGTATCTCCAACACTCCCTTCGAATTGAATTCATCCCCAACTTGTATATGACACAAGTTTCGGTTGAAGAAATCCATGATAGTCTCAAACTGATGAAGCAGATTGCCCTCAATGTCGGCATCATTCACTTTATCACGAAATTGTGTACCTTCAAGATTGTTACCCACAAAGCAAATACACTTTGTTGTCATTACCGGAAGCCAACGCTGAGTGTACTTTCCAAACAATAACATTGCTGCCACTGTGATTTTTCCGTCAGGACGAATGAAGCGTAGGTTACGCAGCAGTTTCTCTCCATCGTGACCACTGGCAATAGCGGAGCAGACAGTATCTAAAGAGGCTTCGCATAAAGCATCGCCCACGAGCCCTTTTCTCACTAATACTTTTTCAAACTTGTTGCTTAGGAAGGTTTTGATGGTATTCTCGTCCAGATCCTTAATTGTAGCATCCCGAACCCCTACTTCATCAGGCGAAAAACTGCCACAATCAGTCATCATCTCGGCAAGTTCGGCATTATCGAACACTTTGCGCTTGTCGGCACCATTCTTTACCCAACAATGCCACGATTGTCATGATAGGGCTTGTTCACTCCCTCCTTGATGTGAGCCACAACAAGACTGCCGCCATCCACAGGGACTGTTTCCATTTCAATAAGGATAGCGGGAACAACATTTTCTGATGCAATGTTGCCAAGCGTACTAGTAGTTTCCTGTACTTCCAGATACGACAAAGGATTGACACTGCCAGTTTTGTCCTTTACGCCAACAATCAACGTACCGCCATGTGCATTACTGAAGGCCACCAATTCACAGCCGATATCGTAGTTGTCAAGGAGCCGCTCTTTGAACTGTACCTTACTGACTTCGCCAAGTTTTATCTGTTGGATAATATCTATTTCCTTCATTGTTCAAATGTTTTTGGTTAAGCAGTCTGCCTGCATCAATATTCAAAGCCTCTGCTATACGCAGAAGATTTCTTGCGTCCGGTTGCATGGTGTTCGTCACCCATTTGGAAACAGTTGCCCTGTCTTTTCCTAATTGTTCTGCCAGCCACTTACTACTTTTTTGTTCTTCGGCAAGCACAATTTTCAGCCTGTTAATCCTTAATTCCGCAATCATAAAATTAGAGAAAATCCAAACCGTTGATGCAAAATAAATTGCCAACGGTTTGGCCATATCGGTAATTCACTTATCTTGGTGATTGGAAAAAACAAAAAAGCAAAACCGATATGTCAACAAAAGTAGCAATAAAAAATCAGACTCTCACATCTTTTGGAGGAATTTATTACATAGAGGATGAATATACCTGTTTGTTCACTGATTCCATTGACCGTCATCTAGGGTTAAGGAGCAAACTTTCCGGTTATCAATACAGCGAAATACTTCGTTCATTGACCATGGTTTACTTCTGTGGCGGCGACCATCTTGAAGACATCACTAAACTGTCAGGTGACCTTCGCTTGCGTCCGGATGCCCGCATTCCCAGTTCCGACATGATAGCCCGTGGGCTGAAAGAACTGGCAGAAAAGAACATTGTCTATACCTCCAAGTCGGGCAATGATTACGCCTATAATGCTTGCGAAAAGCTCAACGGCCTCCTTCTGGATATGCTTTTGCGTACGGGTCAACAGAAAAAGGGACAGGCCGTTACATTGGACTTTGACCACCAGTTTATCCCTACAGAGAAGTATGACGCAAAATACTCCTATAAAAAGTCCAAAGGATATTTCCCGGGTATAGTCTCCGTTGGAGGTCTGATTGTCGGGGTGGAGAACCGGGACGGCAATGCCAACGTCCGTTTCCGTCAGGAAGAGACGCTTCAAAGAATATTCAACCGTCTGTCCGGACGTGACATTACGGTCGCATATTTCCGTGCCGACTGTGGTTCTTTCAGTGAAGACATTGTACGTACGATTTTCGGACATACCCAACATTTCTATGTCAGAGCACTCAATTGCCAGTCACGCCAATCGGATTTTGACGCACACGACGGTTGGAAGGACGTGGAGATAAATTACGAGAAGATTCAGGTGGCATCCTTCCCGTTCAAGGAGTTCATGGAGGATTCAAACTTGCGTCTGGTCGTCCAACGTACAGAAGCCAAGTCCAAAGAAGGTGAAACGGATTTGTTCGGCAAGCGATATGTCTATCGGGCTATACTGACGGATGATTGGGAAAAGAGCGAAGAGGAAGTTGTCCGTTTCTATAATGCGCGGGGAGCTTCTGAAAGAAATTTCGACATGCAGAACAACGACTTCGGATGGAAGCATCTGCCATTCTCGTTCATGAAAGAGAATGCCGTATTCCTGCTTGTTACCGCAATGGCCAAGAACTTCTATCTCTATCTGGTGGAAAAACTCTCACGGAAAGGAGTGGAAGGACTTTCCCCGACAAGCAGGATGAAGCATCTACTTTTTACTTTTGTCATTGTTCCAGCCAAATGGATAAAGACAGGAAGAAGATGGATACTGAATCTATATACGAAGAGACCCTATGACCGATACGTAAACACATGAGAATTACATCCTTGGGAAAACAACTGCCGCCAATCAAGGTTGGGGAAAGGGGATGGTTTGTCTAGAACCGAATCTTTTATGAATCATCCGACCTTCTCCAGCTAGGATTGAAGAAAGTCGGATGATTTTTTAATATTATTTACCGAGGGGAAATAATGTTGCGGATTTAAGGTTAATCATTTCTTTTTCCATAAAAGACATCCTTTTCGATGTAAAAGTACAAATAAGCCATGAGGATCACGAAGAAATACGTCAAAAAAGAGTATCTTTTTTATAAATAATTGGTAATAACGTCAATCATATTCCTTGTTTATAGCAGAATATGTGGAAAGAAATGGAGTCTATATCGCCCATTCAAATGAGGTAATAACAATATCTACTTCCCTTCATTTCCTCTCTCAATTCTGCGTAAACAAACGGTTTCAGTTAGGGGTATTTAATGAGTTTCATTGATAACGTCAATTTTGCAAAACATTGATTATCAATGCCAATTAAAAAACGGAATATCACGAAATATCACCTTATCGTTCTCATAATCTGGAGGTCCCTGGTTCAAACCCAGGCTGGTCCACGAAGGAAATCAAGCACTTACGAGAAATCGCAGGTGCTTTTTCTTTGTCTGCGTAAACAATGCGTAAACATTTTCTGGGTCAGTACATGGGTATATATACAAAAACAACTGCGTTTGACCATTGCCGAAGCAATAATCAAAAGCAGCTGTGCAATCTTGGCATCTTCTGTCGCTGTATGGGAACCGGGCTTATGCTAATCGGTCTCACCCCCCCCTCTGACGAGCCTCTTATGTGGAGTTGGATAGAGCATTTTCCGACTAATACTCCCTCCGCACGATGATTCATCGGAATGGATTTTTACCAGTCCACGTTCTGGCGAGCAGACTCACTTTCCTGTCAAAACAAGAAGAGCAACATTTCGTTCATGACCCGCTCTACATTCTAATGCGATGCAAAGGTACAACATTTTCCCTAATGGAACGTAATAGTCTGGCAGAAAATAGAGTATCTTTGAGCATCTTTAACTATCATACTTGGATTGAGTATGATAATCACAGGAATCTTGATGTTATAACTCAAAGCACTTCACTTTTGTAAAGACTCTAACAGATTCGATGCAATTTCTGGATTTTTGAACCTGATAAGGTTGTCTTCTATGGAATGGAAGCCAAGGATATTGACACTACCATACCATATTGTATTTTTATCAATTATAGCCGTATGAAGACTAAGATGATCACGATAGATAACGGATATACCTTGCTGTTGTATTCGCAACGTATCATCGGTTTCTTCTTTTGTATATAGCACCACCTCTCTATCGTTAGCGGCTATATCAAGTAACCTCTCTGTCATATGTGAATATCGACCCAACTTCACTTTAGGACAGGAAATGACAACAGATTGCTTGCAATTTGCCAAATCTGATATAAATGGTTGTTCAAAATTCAGGCCATCATAAATGACATCAGTTGTTGGGAATAGTCTGTCAAATACCTCGTTGTTACTGATTCTATAACCGATGGATGCATATCCCTTCAGGCGTTTTCGATATGATGATTCGCAAACTGGAACACGGATGTCTATGTAATCGTAAACCCGTACATCCTGCTTTCCTTTGTATTCACGGTGAAGTCGCCCAACATATTGTGCAACGAGTCCTTTCCACGACACTGGAGACACAAGAAAAAGTGTGTCAAGACGCGCATAGTCAAATCCTTCACCAACGTATTTACCCGTAGCTACAATCACCAATGTTTCAGACGGTGGTATTGACTGCAGTTGCTCCATCTTCTCACGCTTCTCCTTGGTACTGTGAGAACCAACAAGTGATATAACATTGGGGCAATGTGGCTGTAGTAGTTCTGCAAGCAAGGCTACATGTGATGTTCTATTGGTTAGTATGATTGGCGAGCGTCCTTCTTTCAGAACTTCAAGAACATCCTTGACGATGAAAAGGTTACGATATTCGTCTTCTGCTATTTGTTGCGTAACCTTCGCAAACGACAGGTCTTCGTTACTGACAAGTCTGAAGGGAGTAAAACGAGGAACCAACAGACGCTGGAAGGTCTGAGTTTGCATTTGTGCCTTTGCATCTGCGCTGTATCTGATAGGCCCGCATTGCATAAAGATGATAGGCTGATGTCCATCCTTCCGAATAGGTGTTGCCGTCAGTCCATAGACATATTGGGCATTGACGGCTTTCAGAATTTGTTCAAAGTTTACCGCTGAGACATGATGGCACTCATCGGCAATGACCATTCCATAGTCGTTGACAAAAGATTTTACCTCATTATCCGAAACACACGACTGCATCAGTGCAATGTCGATGATGCCATGCAGTTTGTTTCCCGATGAAGAAAGTGTGCCAATGGGGGAAAGACTTTTCTTTCGTCTGCGCTTGCCCTCTTCAACTTCTGGAATCTCATCGATAACCAAGAACTGCTCCAACCTCTTAACCCATTGGTCGAGCAATGCCTTGGTATGTACAAGAATCAGCGTGTTGACACCATGCTTGGCTATCAAGCCGATGGCGGCAACCGTTTTACCAAAAGCCGTTGTCGCTGAAAGAACGCCAGTATTGCTGGAGGTCAAAGCCTCGATAGCCTCTTTTTGGTCATTACGCAACTCTCCATTGAAACGTACGGAGATACTTTTGCCATGATTTGTTTCGTCATCAAGGTGGAATGCTACACTTTTCTCTTTGAGCAGTGCAACAACAGCATCCTCGCATCCACGAGGTAACATCAGATATTCTTCCGTCAGTTCTGCGCATGAGATGATTCGTGGCGTGGAATATGTTGACAGGCGCAATGCCTGTTTACTATAGAATTCCGGATTTCGGAACGAGACAATGCGCCTTAGATAGTTGAGAACTTTTGATGAAAGCTGACTCAATGGGATGTAAAGCATGTTTGACCTTGTGATGACAATCTCTGAAGCAAAGTCGGTCCGTTCAATTTTGTTCGCAACAGGCACTTCCCACGGTTTGCTCTCACTGGTCTTTGACAAATCTCCGAGTGGCATTGTGTTCGCATTCTGCTTCAAAAGTTCTTCAAGTGCTTGCTCAGAAAGCTTTTCCACATTAAGTAGATACTGCCATTGGTCTGGATATGGTTCAAAGAACTCATTCACAAACACACTGTTGCCATTCTTTCGGGCATTACCCTGCAGCGGAAGTGCTACCAAGTTGCCCAGTCCTCCTTCGGGTAATGTGTCTTGATTTGGAAAGAAACGGTCGTAGGACTTGAATCCTATCTTTCCGTCTCTGTTCATGGCTTCAGTCAAGATTGCATTACCCAGTTTTCGGGCTTTAACGGCAAGAACTGGACTATCAAAGAATATCCAAACATGTGCACCATTACCAGAACGGGAACGCTCTATGGAATATGGTACATTCCAGCTCTTGCACACTTCGACAAAAGCCAGAACGTCATCCAGATAGCCATGCTCACAATTCTTATCGTCGAAATCAGTACAAAGAAAATGACACGTATTGTCTTCGTTAAGTACATAAAGACCGACAACATCTCTGCCATCCGCATCTTTTCCTTCCAGATGTCTATAGTAGTCGTTGTATGTTAATGGCGAAAACTGACGATTAGGACAATCGGCGCACTTGTACTTGCGTTTATCACATAGCGGAGTCCATTCATTTTGGCACACTGGTTGATAGCCGGCTTTCCCACTTGTCTTACTGTGCCATCTTCTCGCAAACACATCATTGCGTCCCTTAAACAAACTGCAGAACAAATCTATCTTCTCTTGTAGTGACAGATTCTTCATGGCACTGGAGGCTGGGGGCACAGGTGCAACAGGTTCGCCAAGCCTTTTCCGAAGCTCGGCGTTCTCGGCTTCCAACTCCTTGATGCGTTCAAGCAGTCGGGCGCATTCTGTTATGAATTCCTGATACCGTTGCGAGGACATGCTATCATCAAACTTATTGTCAGTCCTTCAAGCAACCGATAGGAAGGACATACACGCCATCCTTTCTTCGATATGCGTACTTACCCACACCAATGATTACCGCCATGAATGATGGGGCGGGCATCTTGTCAGTATCTATATTGTTGGCGAGTTCTATCATGCTGGCTGCGCCTTCGTTAATTTTATCTTCACCACCAAGTTTCACTTCTAGGAGTGCATAACTGCCGTTGCGACGATGAAGAACCGTGTCACATTCAAGGCCATTGCTATCCCTGTAATGGTACAATTGGCCATCTAGCACTTCTGCATACACGCGCAAATCGCGCACAGCCATATCCTCGAAGAAAAGACCAAATGATTGCAAATCGTTGACGAGATCTTTAGGGCCAATACCTAATGCAGCAGTGCCAATGCTTGGGTCAACAAAGTGTCTGGTATCACCTGTCCTTATTGCGGCCTTACTGCGGATATTTGGATTCCAGGCAGCAAGGTCCTCGATGACAAAGAGTTTCTTCAAGGCCTTGATGTAGTCGGCAACGGTATCCTCATCCAACGTATTTGCATCATTGGAAAGTATATCCTTTCGTATGGTGGAGTACGACACCTGCTGAGAGATATTTCTGGCATACGAACGAAGAAGCAACCTTGCGCGTTCTGGACTTCTTTTTACCTTATCCACACGTTGTATGTCTCTCTTGATGACAGAATCTACATAGTCAAATGCTTGGTCAAGTGCAACTTTTGGTGATATCAGGGTCGCCCACGGCCATCCACCGCGGCAGGTAAGATAGGCTATGTCATCAATCTCTAATTTGTTTTCTTGGACATCTGGTGTCTTGCCAGCAAACAAGTCTGCTAGGCTGACTGAGCCTGTTGATTCGCCAGACTCGTACAGACTCATTGGACGCATCATTACATGGGCATACCTTCCTGTTCCGCTATGAATAGTTTCGTCCGCATCAGGAAGTACAGATGAACCTGTAAGGATAAACTGCGATGGTTCACTGCGTTTATCCACCTCACTTCGTATGGAATCCCAAATAGGTGGCAAAGCCTGCCATTCGTCAATCAGGCGAGGTATAGCACCTTCCAGTAGCGACTTAGGACTTATCTCTATCATCTGAGAACTCTGCTTTAGCACAGAAGCATCCCCCAAGTCAAGCACGCTTTTTGCCAATTGCTTAGCGGTTGTTGTTTTGCCGCACCACTTGGGACCTTCTATCAAGACAGCTCCCTTGCCAAGAACTTTGCGCTCTAGGATTCTGTCTGCTATTCGTTGTTTATATTCTGCCATAACCTATGATCTTTTGCATGCAAAGGTACACCTTATTATTTGATTAAACCAAACTTTTTGAAAATTTTCGGTGATTTGAGGCGAATTTATTCGGTTATTTGAGAAAAATCCATTCGGTCGTTTGTAGGATATTCGTTCGGTTGTTTGTGATTAGGTCTAACACCTTTTTGAGATTTCTTGCAAGAGTTTTATTGAAATACTCCGTTTGCTTGATGCCAAATTTTATGTTCAATTGGTTATTTGGCTTTCTTCTGCTTGGTTATATGACAAAGTGTTGTTCGGTGATTTGGAGCAAATTCATTCGGTCATTTGAAACCTCCAGATTGCAGTCTGTTGCTTATACCGTCCATTAAGCCCCAAATTCTGTGTAAACAATGCGTAAACATTTTGTTTCAGTTAGGGGTATTTTTTGATATTCAGAGAAAATTGTGCTTTTGTAAATCATTGATTATCAGCATGCTTTTCAGAACAACAAAATGTCATGGAATATCACTTTATGAGACTCATAATCTAGAGGTCCCTGGTTCAAGCCCAGGCTGGCCCACAAAGGGAATCAAGCACTTACGAGAAATCGCAGGTGCTTTTTCTTTGTCTGCGTAAACAATGCGAAAATTTTTATGGGACACTAATGACTTCTCCTATATTTTTGATTGCTCGCATTGGGATGTTCCGGATTGGTCATTTCAAGATAACCTGCCTCTACAAGTGACATTATGTATGTTTGTCTATTCTTGCTATGGTTTGTTACACCCATCCTTTCGAGAATTTCTTTGCTGCTACGTGGCACACTACAGAAGTTAATGATATCCCTCTGTTTGTTTGATATTTTAGGACGTTTAGTGTCTAAGTCAACGTATGGTGCCTAAGTTTGGTGTCTAAGTTGACATCAGAAGTGTCTAAGTTGGTGTCATAGTGTCCAAGTTTAGTGTCTAAGTTGCCATTAACTTGGTTACTTTCGTTATCGACTTGGTTACTTTTTCCAGTAACTTGATTACTTTCTTTGCTAACTTGGTTACCTACTGGCCTATTTAGTCGTCCCTTAAAAATGCACTTATCTACTGGTATTTAGTAATTTAATCAATAAAAGTATTTGATAAATCTGCAAGTTTTCTTATCATTAGGTTAAGAACCTTGCAGATTTTATGA
>CANQSM010000116.1 GCA_947626525.1 uncultured Phocaeicola sp.
CTATCATATTGGCAAATAATTAGTTGACTAAATTCTGAATATCCCTAATTAGTTGACTAAATTCTGAATATCCCTAAATAATCCTCTAAAATATTAATATTGGCCATATAAACAACGGTAATTACCGTTATAATGGGTAACAGCCATTTCATGGGATATTTACGATTCAATAGCCAATACATAGGAAAAAATAGCAATGCAGACGAGTGGAAAGTAAAGCCTAATGCATTTATGACTAAGAATTTTAATAGTTTACGGTCTTGTATATATGATATGGAATAGACAAACAACAAAATGGCCTTAATATTACGCATTGTATTAATCTCCTGCATAATACCACTAAAAGCTAAAAAAGCTAGAATGGAAATGGTTACATTTACTTTATATTTTTTCAGACATAATACGAATAGAATGATATCAACCAATGTATTTACAAAAACAAAAAAAAAGAAATCTGGAGTTATCTTCTTACACAGCATGGCAAACACTACAAAACCTTTATCCCACCACCATGAATGAATGTCAATATATGTCCACTCAAATACGGATCTGAAACTGTAGTATTCTTTCTCATAGGCCAATGTATCCGTCATTATATGCCATCGCAACCCAAAAAACAATAAAAAGGCGACAAATAATATGCAGGCATCAATCCGACTGATTTTCTGCCCCCTATAAAGCTCCTTATAGCCTATAATATATACCAACAATCCTATTGCCAAATAAGGCAAAGCATAAACTAAAGATTGATCTGGCCACGCCAATATATTATCCGGTAAAAACATAAACCTTTATCTTAATTTTTCAACCTAATGTCATCCTCGACAGAATTTCGTCCACCAATCCATTCAACGCTGTATCTCTTTACCATAAAAGGATTAAATATACGGATTGGCAATGGTTTCAATAAAATCTTGATGTGTGGTCCTTTGCTTTTGTACTTCCACATTGTATTTTACTTCTGTATAGAGACTATTTCCATCGAATGATTTTATCATTTCACGTCCTACATATACCCCTCCGGTCAATACATCGATGACCAAGTCGGAATTATACACTTATCGTGTTGGGAATATAGCAAGCGGCATTGTGATAATTGATTGTGAATTAACTGTCTAGAGTGAAGATAAGGAATGGTGATACATTGTGGAGCTTCACTTTCGCACAGATACTTCTGATTTTATTTCGAACTCACGTCACATTAGGACGAACTCACGTCACATTAGGAATATCATTCCAATCATTCAAATAAAAAACTTTATTCGCACTAAGTTTGTTCAAGTAATCATACCAATAATCAACCTGGTTTTTATCAATGACCCGGCACATTGGCAGCACACTATAAGCCGGGATTTGATTGGAGGCGCTACTAACACTGGTAGACACAAAACCGATAGCAAAATCATAACTTTTCATGTCTATAAATTCTACCGGTAAATATGATTGTACTTCAAAATCCGCCAAATCCTTTATTCCATCCGGAAGCCCAATGCGTGGATGCCCTTTCACGCCTACCTTATATCCTTTTTTCTGCAACTCGGTAATAATTAACCTGTTTAATCTCATATAATCATTTTCCGTCTGGAATTTGTTGCGATAAGGTTCCGTAAAAAATAAGGCACAATGTTCAAATTGACGAGGTGCCGCCACCAAATAACGGCCACACACACTCATGTCGCTACAATCCAATAGCGGATAATTGTATTTCCTGGTATTTATAGCCAAATTCCACCCCCAATAGTCTTGGCGTGTATACAAAAAACTATATCCAAAAAGTATGGAAAACAGTCTTTCCTTTATCCTTAATCTGAATGGCAAATCGCTCCTATCCCAACATCGGTCCATATTTAATTTTATATCATTTTGCATCTGAATCTTCATAACAGGAAAATGCCTGAGTTCAGACAGATAGAACACTGTCGAATAATCGCAAATATCGGTAAAGAAAATCCGGACATCAGCGCCCTTGCAAATTCCTAAATCCTCAATGTCTTTTCTTACCAACTTTTTAAAAGCATAAGGATGAAACAAAAAAGGTTTATATCCGATGGTTTCTAAATGGACTATTGTAGCATTCAATTCGAGTTCCCTAAAGAAACGGCTCATGGAAGCACAGTTTTTTGTCACAATTGTAACCTTATTGCCTGCTTCTACCTCCTTTTCATAACAACAAAGCACCGCCGGTATTTTTGCGGGAGCCTGACAGAAAATATAACTGCTTGACATATTTGCCTTCATTATTTTGAATCTTATACTTTTAGATATTCTACTATCTCACTCTTCCGATTAAAGTAATACTTTTCATAATTGCCAAATAATTCATCTGCGGACAAGCGCTTATCTTCCGGATAAAGAGCTTCCTCATGTTCAAGCGTTTCTTGAGGATTCATCCTGAATCCTACAATTTTAGCAGGATTACCTGCAACGACAGCATATGGAGGAATAGAAAAACGCAATACTGTTCCGGCGCCTACAACAGCGCCTCTCCTGATTTTCACTCCGGGCAAAATAGTCACAAAAGCACCGATGCGAACGTCATCCTCAATAATGACATCTTGCTCATTCATTTGATGGCAATCATTAAACAGTTTCCCTTTCTCTGAAATATGATGACCTGTAATAACAGTCAGTCCTTGTGCTATCCCTGTGTAATCACCAACTATGAATTTCCCATTTCTGATGATATAGTTAGCTTGTCCAAATATATGGGAGTGATTGCCTACGAATACCAAACCAGGATTGGAACAAGATATAGGCCCTAAAAGATAGCTACCAGTTCCTAAAGCCCCGACGCGTTTTTCCCATTGCTCGGAATCATATGCATATAATACAGACTTAAGGGCTCGAATCAAACTAAGGATTTTCATTGCTGTTTATTTTCTATCAATGTTACAATGGAAGATATGTTCTTATCTATTTTCATAATATCCCTTAGAGTCAGGTGGCAATTGAAATGCTTTTCAATTTCAATGACCAACTGAGTTTGTACAAGTGAACTCCAACCCGAAATATCATCTGTTGTAGTCAACTCGGTTAAGTTCAATCTCGTATCACCAATTATATCCCCCAAAATCTGGCTCAGGGAAGTATAAATATCATTTCTTTCCATGATTTTATTTATTATTATGAGTTCTAAAAAAATCGAGCAATTGTTTCCTGTCAATCTTACCATTGTTATTCAGCGGAAATTGAACAAGGCAGATGATAGATTTTGGTATCATATACGGAGGTAACTGTTCTCGCAAATAAGCATATACCCGCTTCTCGTCAATCAATCTTGATTCTACAAAACCAACGAGAATATCATCATTATTATCTCCCTTGATGGCAAGCACTACCGTATCACATTTGGTAAACTCTCTAATCTTACATTCAATTTCACCAAGTTCTACACGATAACCTTGAACCTTAGCCTGAAAATCGATTCTTCCAATATATTCAAGATCTCCATCCTCGTCAAACTGACACAAATCCCCTGTTTTATAGAATCTATAGTTCTTATTATTGAGGGTCATAGTAAAGAATGCCTCTTTATTCTTTTCTGGAAGTTGCCAATATCCGGAAGTTACTTGTTCACCAGCCACACATAATTCACCAATGCCTTCATTCAAAATCATTCCATCGGGTGATATAAGAACAGCTTTTATTCCACTCATGGGTTTCCCGATATACAGAATATCATTGCGGTTTTTTATTTGGCTTACGTCATCGGGCAACTTATAATAAGTACAATAAATGGTAGCTTCCGTAGGACCATAAAAATCATAGAGTTCAGCATTACGAGCACATTTCTTCCAATCTCTCACCAATGAGAGATTAGAAGCTTCGGCGGTTAAAATGCATTTCTTCAAAGATGACATATCCAATTCACCAAAATAGGGTCTCAAGAATCTAACCATAGAAGGAGCAATCGCACCAAATGTAATCCTATACCGTTCTATCAAAGCGGCAGAATAGACATACTTCATGCAGTCTAATGGCAAAGTATAAACACATGCCCCATTCAATAAAGGCATCAAATAAGACTGTACAGACACATCGAATGTCAAGTCAAAACATTGCAAGCATCTGTCTTCATGAGATAAAACTATTCCGGCATTTTCAAAAGCAGTAACAAATGAAGACACATTGCGCCGATCCAATTGAACGCCTTTGGGCCTGCCTGTACTGCCTGAAGTAAATAAAATATAGCACAATGCTTTATCATCTGTATTATTAATGACAGGGAACATGATATCAGCATTGGAACTATTCTGAGGATATAATACATTATACTTATCCGCATAGCGTGACACCTCCATAGAATCAATGATCAATTGAATATTCACTTGTTTGATGATGTCAATACATCTAGCAATAGGTTGCAAGGGATGCAAGGGGACATAAGCCAATCCTTCATACCACAAAGCCAAGATAGAAGCATAGGTATAAATATCATCATTATTAACCAGTCCCACCGGAGTCGTTTCAGTATACCGATTTCTTATCTCCTGTTGAATCTTTGCAGTTAAAATAGAAAGTTCCCGATAGGTATAATATTTATCCTTAATACAAAAACAATTTTGATCCGGATACTTAGCCATTTTTTCGCTGAGTCTCTCCAAGACATCAATCTTAAACTTATCCATTTTTCTCTCATTTATCTACGTTCGTAACTATCGATTTGCGACCCCTTGGTCAAATTATAAATATTAGCACCCAGGTAATCAGCGTATTTGCGGCACTGTTCATGAGAAGCGAAAATGTTGACTATGGTTTGCAATTCCTCAGCAAGTGAATTGTGATGACCAAAAGCGTCAGTCACACGTACAATATTGGGGGCACTTTCATAAAAATGATGGTATACATGTACAAGCTCGTTCTTATCATTTACCTTCAAGCTATCGAGATATGTATGATCAACGCCATAAAGATAAATAGAACCATATCCCATATTGAGCATGGCAAAAATGGCTCCAATAGTCACGTTTTGCACCTGAGGCATAGCATATCCTTTTTTATAACAGAAATACCTTGCATTATCCGAGGCAACATATGATGAGAACGTATTCAATGCCGTAATTTTAATCTTTGGATTATTAATCCTCGAAAACTCACGAAAGGATTCTTCATGCTGTACAGGTATGAAAATTGTCATTTCCCAATCAACGCGATTGAAGGAATCAAATAGCGCCTCCAAACTTTCCATATGTCTATTCTCTTTCCTATTTGTAAAGAATAACGGATCCATCAAAGTGTAATATCGTGGCTTTATTTCCCAAAAAAGAGGATTGTTGGCCATAAAGTTTACCACAATAAAATCGGCTCCTTTCAGTTTTTTAATAGCCTCCATATCGTTTTTTAAAGAAGGCCCATTACCCAACAAATACACAGTCCTATCTTGACGACCTTGAAATTTAAGGCCAGAGAAAAGAGAATGGTGTTTTACAAGAAACACGAAGCATCTTATCAGGAATTTTGAATCTCGAAACAATTTACGTAATGTCATCATGATTATCTGAATTGAATTTAATTTTATTTTTAATTAATATGATTAATTCTACAACCGGAATTTTGATATTAAGACTATTGTTAAAATTACGGCTAACCAGAACAACGCTGAACAATGATACGAATAGTGCCATTGTTCGGAACATCAAAGAAGCACTTATCGATAATGCTACAATAAAAGCAACGGACGACAGAGCTAAAAACAAATACTGTTTTTTTAAATAGACAGGAACAAAAATCAGAGAGTATTTCATTCTCAACAATGTCATGAGCGCATGAGAACATACGATACTGATACAGGCTCCCATGATACCAATTAACGGAATCAACGAAATATTAAGGGCTATAGTCAACACGGCACTCCATATACTTGAATACAGATAATACTTACTTTTCCGTACAGCGGAAAATATGGGACTAATAATCGTATTCATGCATAAGAAAAATAGCGCTAATGAAAGGCACGGTATATAAGCTGACGAAGATAAGAAATTATTGCCTGCCATAAAGGCTACCAGCCAATCGGAGATATAAGCCAGGATAATCACTCCGAGGCATGTAATGACTGAAAAAATGGCCAAAACACGGTTGAAAAACAAGGGAAAGTCGTTCTTTTTGTACTCTTCCAGTACTGAAATCTGCCATGAATTGCCGAATACGGAAAACAGCAACGAGGCTGCATTGGGAAAACGTTGTGCCACAGCAAAGATACCGATACCGGAAAGTCCCACTGTCCCTTCTAGGATAGGCCTGTTCAAAGAGCCCAATACCCACCACATCAAAGCATTGGGAATATTCGGAATAGAGTACTCAAGCATCTCTTTTAAAGCAATCTTATTGAATGATTTTAAAGAAACATATTTGTATAATTTTGCTATTAAAAAGGTTGTAACGATTACCACTACATTCGACAATACCATGGCAATAAGATATCCATAGACACCGTCCTCAGGTACGAATATAAAAGAAAAAATACCAGTACATAATGTGAGAAGAACACCTGTCAATGTAAAAACATACATCTTATCTATACTTCTACAAAATTGTTGTAAGTACGTCTGAATGAATGTGATCAAGATCATTATATAAATCCAAACAGTATAATCTGTAAAACTATTGCTTACGCTGAATAGATTAAAAATAGATCTAACCATATAAAATAGGAATGCAGCCACTATAAATGCAAAAAAAGCAAATATCAAGCCGGAAGAAAAATATTCTTTCTGACGATGAAATGCTACCCCTTTAGGGAATATAAATATCGACAGTGAGATAGCGGCTGTTAGAAAATCGGTTAAGAGCGATTGGTATACTGATATCATATCTACTTCGCCGTAATCAGTTGCGCTTAGCCACCGCGTATAAAACGGCAACATGATAAATGAGATAATTTTTGCACCAAAACTTCCTATAAAGACTAATAGCGTATTCTTACCTAACTGTTTGGCTCGCTCCATTTTATATCATAATCTATTACATGAATGTTTCACAATATTGTTAAGTTCACTATTACTATTGGGATAATATAAGCAGAACCATTTTTTTTAATTCTTGTATCGCCTTGAAACAGCGTTAGCCTAAAATTCGAAGCAGAAGTCTTGAAGAATACAATCCCATAAGCATGGACACAAAAAAACTTATATAAAGGGCTACCATATTCTTGGCTATACGTTTTGAATTATAATTCGATTCGTTTTTCACTCAAAAAATTTATAGAATTGGAGTAGAGTCAACATCATGTCTAAATCTGATAAAACTCTTGAAAATCACAATGCATCATACATTTATAAGAGATTATTCTAGCAAATCCTTTTTCTCCAATACCAATTTTTTGTAAAGTTGTTCGGCAATATAGAAATCCAAAGGCGTATCTATGTCTATCGCCTCGATATCATCCGTCTTAACAAACTGAGGCCTTTTACCTATGATGTTGCTGTTGCGAATCAAGTCTTCTTTCCTCACGACTGTTACACCAAAATTGAGAGCTACCACATCAGGTAAGTCTTGCGAATTGGGTGCATGGGAAGGGTCATAATTCATTGGCTTTCCATCAAGCCATAGGAAATCCTTGACGGAAGAGACGGTTGCTATGCAATCATAATCCGGAGAGGAAAGATACAGGTTTATGCACCGTGATATGGTTTCTGGTTTGACAAACGGAGAGGTACAAGGACAATACACGAAAATGTCCGTATCTGTCACTTCCCCTAGATGACGAAAAAACTCACTCCCACTACATTGGGACGAAGCATAGAATTCTTCTCGGCGATGAGTTTTTACTCCATGGTAATGTTTATTGACAATACCTATTGCCTCCTCAGAGTTGGTATTCACCACGATAGACGTAAGTTCCGGAACTTGAAGCAATGCCTTTATCTTCAGTTCCATCAGGTTGGTATTCCCAAAGGAACGCAAGTTTTTGTCTTTCACACGCTGACTACCAGTGCGGATGGGAATTACAGCTGCAATTTTCATAAAAACAATATATTTATAAAATGATATAAAAAGTCATACTTTCATTGGCCCCCCATTGCATACCAAACTATACCGAAAGGGCAAGGTGGATTTTAAATACAAGAATGTCTGTAAGCATTCAATACAGTTCACTAACCTAAAAATCAGAAAGATGAACTCTTGAATATCTTAAAATTCAATGATTTATAATATGTTATACAGCCGTTGACACAGGAACGAGATGTCATAATTCCCATTCCCGTCCATCAAAAGCCTGATTGTTGTTGAAATTAAGAACAACAGAACAAAACTGTAAAGCATCTCAGGAAGACATCGCAGGATGTGTGAAGCAAAGCAGTAAATAAACAAATAATCCGTGAAGCAAATCAGTCATAGTCATCACACAGAAGAATTCCCCTTTTCAGGCAAGTTAACTTCATGTGCCAATGAAGTTAGCTGCATGTGCCGATGCAGTTAGCTGCATTGGCCAACGCACATAGCTGCATTGCCACTTGCAGCTATCTGCGTGAAAAGTCCGGTATCCGTCCCCTGACTATGACCGGCTTCTCCCTATTCCTGCCTGTACAGTGCCAGGGCCCTGAACAGCTCGAGGTTGGCATGGTTGAACCAAGGGAAATCGATACAGTGGAAGCGGACACGCGAGTCGGACAACAGGTTGAGGAGGCGTATGTCCTCCATCAGTCTGCCCGAACGGGTAATCACCAAGGGTATCCTGCGACGGCCGGCGAAGAACAGGGCCTTCTGGAGAAACGGATAGCTGCATCCCTCACGTCCGGCGTCCTCGTCGTAGAACGCTCCCACGGGGGAGAGGCGGTGGAGCTCGAGCCAGGAGCGCACCTCCCCGTCCGAACCGTCCAGTTCCCCGTACAGGATGGCCTCCCCTCCGGACATCTCCCCGTCCTCTCCGGACGGAACAAGAGCCTTGCGCGAGGGAACGATGCGCTCCAGCATCCTGCGTCTCATCACGGGGGTCGGACGGCGGAGCTCCTCCGTCACGTAAAACGCCACGGCGGGACGCAAACGCCCCTGATGGTCCGCCACCT
>CANQSM010000117.1 GCA_947626525.1 uncultured Phocaeicola sp.
TGGACAGGCTCACGGGAAAACCGCTGCACCTTGACATCTCCGACCTGCCCATGAAGCGAGGTATCACGACCAACCGTAATAATACCCTATATTTTTGCCGTTTTTATATTGTTTGAATTTATATATAAATAGCTGATATTTAGAGATTGTTAGGAAAATGATTTGGCTTTTGATTTGCTATTTTTTCCGATAATCTCTATTTTTGTATGCAAATCGTATGTACAAAATAGACATATAACAATAAACAAGGCAGCCTATGTTCAAGTATTCAAAAGATGGCATATCCGTACTGTCGGTACTGGATGCACGCAGGGCGAAGAAAAGCGGTCTGTTCCCTGTCAAGATACAAGTGATACACAACCGCAAGCAGAAATATTATTCCACCGGAAAGGAATTGTCCAAAGAGGACTGGGAAATCCTTGCCGAAAGCAAGAGCCGCAGACTGATTGAGATACGGGCAAGCGTGGAAAACAGTTTCTCCATCATAAAAAGCCAAGTGGAAGCCCTTGCGGAACGTGGGGACTTCTGTTTCGATGCGCTCAGCATGAGGTTGGGCAGATGTACTGGTACAACCCTTAACACAGCCATACAGGGGAAAATAGACGCATTCAAACTCAACGGGCAGGTAAATTCCTATTATAACTATCGCAGCACGTTGAAAAGCATAGAACGGTTCGCAGGCGGCAGCGTGCCGTTCTCTGCGGTTTCTGCGGACTGGCTGTCACGCCTTGACAAGTTCCTGCGGAACGAGGGCAAGACCGTCACCACCATAAATTTCTATATGAAAGCCCTTAAATGCGTGGTGAATGACGCAAGGCGCAACGGGATTTTGAAAGAAGCCCAATACCCGTTCGGCAGGGGAAAGTACGAGATTCCGAGCGGCAACAGCCGAAAGTTAGCCTTGACGATGGAACAGATAAAAAAAGTCGTGACATACAAGGGCAGCAAGACCGTTGAAAAGTACCGGGACTTTTGGTTTTTCTCCTACCTGTGCAACGGAATCAATTTCAGGGATATGCTTTTCTTGCGGTATGGGAACATCGTGGACGGTGAAATCTGCTTTGTACGCTCCAAGACATCGCACACGTCCAACCATATACGGGAAATAAGGGCGGTGCTCACTCCCGAAATGCGGGATATTATAAAACGGTGGGGAAACCCGGACGAAGGGAATCCCGATACTTTCCTTTTCAAGTATGCCAAAGACACGGAGGACGAATTTGTCATTTCCAATATTGTCAGACGGGTAACGCACCGTTGCAACATCGCTTTGGCTAAAATAGCCCAAGCTGTCGGTGTCCCCCGTTTCACGACCTATTCCGCCCGGCATTCCTATGCGACGGTCTTAAAACGTAGCGGAACGAACATCGCTTACATATCCGAGAGTTTGGGGCATTCAAGCCTTGCCATCACGGAGAACTACCTCGCCAGTTTCGAGCAGGAGGAGCGGATAAGGAATGCGCAGTTATTAACCAAATTCGATTGAGCCATGCCGAACAAGAAAACCAAGACGGTGAAGATTAGACACCTTGAATGTTTCAGTGCCATTTACGGGGAACTGGCGCAGAATCCCGAATATGCAGGCTACGAAATAGAAGAAGCCGTACTGCAAGTAAAATCATATATTCCCCCCGCCGTCAAAGACGTGGACAAGGCGATAGAGAAAATAAGGTTCAGCCATGCCACCCGTAAATACAAGTACCCCGTATTCGAGGGCAGGGAACTGATAGACCAAAAGACATTGGCGAAAATGGCGGGCGTGAGCAGGCAGACCGTAGCCCGGTGGGAGGAACTCGGTTTCATATCCCGTTCGGACATAGGGCTGTCGGGAAGCAAATATTTCGTAATAAAAGAAGTCGTTTCCCAACTTGAAAGGTTAAAGGATGTAAAATAGCGGCATTCGCATAATCACTTAACATACATAGGACAAACGGTGTGTTGGAAGGACAAAAATCGCCAATACATCGTTTGTCCCTTTTTTATCTCGTTCCAATCTTGCCGGATGTCCTGCATTGTCCCAAGTTGTCCGGTCTGTGTCAAGTGATTAGTAATTGAATAATCGGTTTCTTTTATTCTTCCTTTGCGGCATCAACCGGTTGCAACGGCTATGACGGTAGCCAAGTAATAACTAAAAAAGGAAGAAAATATGACAAACATTATTTTGACAACGCCCGAAGAACTCCGGGCTATCGTGAGCGAAACCGTTTCCCAGTCATTGGCTGGATTCACCCAGCCGAGGAACGAACCCGACAACCTCACGCCCGATGTGGCGGTAGAGGTGCTGGAACGACACGGTTTTCTGATTTCAAAGGCACGGCTCTACAAGCTGACCGCCAAAAAGGAAGTGCCGTTCCGCAAATACGGGAACAAATTGCTTTTCTCACGGAAAGAGCTTCTCACGTGGGCGGAAAACCTTGCAAAAAGGGTAAACGACAAGGACGAGGCGGCACTCGCCATCGCCAAGAGCGCAAACCGGAAAATCCGTAATTATGGAAAATAAGAGGAAAGAAGAAGCCGGGCAGGATGTCACCATGCAGAAAGAGGATTTCGCAGCCCTTTGGAAAACCATTCATCTAAAAGTGACGGACACTTATGAAGTGCCGCCCGAAATACTTTGGGTGAACGGCTCTACCATTGGCACGCTGGGTAATTTCAGCGCATCCACGGGTAAAGCCAAGAGCAAAAAGACATTCAACATCTCCGCTATCGTTGCGGCAGCGTTGAAGAATGACGAGGTACTGAAGTATTCGGCATGCCTGCCACCGAACAAACGGAAAATCCTCTATGTAGATACCGAGCAGAGCAAATACCATTGCCATAAGGTAATGGAGCGTATTTTGCGGCTTGCAGGACTGCCTACCGACAAGGACAGGGAGGATTTTGTTTTCATCGTGCTAAGGGAGCAGACACCCGACAAGCGGAAGCAGATTATCGGCTATATGCTGGAAAATATGCCCGATGTGGGGTTGCTCATCATTGACGGAATCCGTGATTTGATGTACGACATCAACAGCCCCAGCGAATCGACAGACCTAATCAACCTCTTGATGCGCTGGTCAAGCGGATATAACCTGCATATCCATACCGTACTGCATTTGAACAAGGGGGATGACAACACAAGGGGGCATATCGGTACGGAGTTGAACAACAAGGCTGAAACCGTCCTGCAAATCACGAAAAGCCAGCAGGACGGTAACATAAGCGAGGTAAAGGCGATGCACATACGTGACCGGGAGTTTGACCCGTTCGCATTCCGTATCAACGACAGCGCATTGCCGGAAGCTGTGGACGGTTATGTATTCAAGCAGCCCAGCCAAGACAGGGGCTTTCCACTGGCAGAACTGACGGAGCAACAGCACAGGACGGCTTTGGAAAACGGTTTTGGCAAACAGGTTATATATGGTTACGAGAATGTCCTAAAGACCTTGAAACAAGGCTATGCAAGTATCGGCTACGAGCGTGGGCGCAATATCCATGTGGAACTGAACAAGTTCCTTGTGAACAAGCGCATGATTGTGAAAGAGGGCAAGGGTTACCGCTATAATCCCGATTTCCATTATTAAAAGTCAGTTTGGTTTAGTCCGGGTGTATATATAAGAGGAACGGACTTACTATTTCCCTGTATCGGAACAAGCAGGTTTAGTATGGTACGGGTATATATATAACGAACTAAACAGGACTGGCGCATTTTTCAACTATTTTTTAATCCCCAAAAAAGAAAATGTTATGAACATCGAAGATGTAAAACAAATACCCATCGCAGACTATCTGCACAGTTTAGGTTACTCTCCTGTCAAGCAGCAGGGTAACGGCTTATGGTACAAATCACCGTTAAGGGAGGAACACGAACCGTCTTTCAAGGTGAACACTGACCGCAACCTTTGGTATGACTTTGGCGCAGGCAAGGGCGGCAACATCATCGCACTGGCAAAGGAACTCTATTGTTCCGACAGCTTGCCATACCTTTTAAACCGGATAGCGGAACAGACACCGCACATCCGTCCGGTCAGTTTTTCTTTTCCCCAGCGTAGGAAAGAACCGAGTTTCCAGCATTTGGAAGTCCGTGACCTTACCCATCCGGCATTGCTCCGTTACTTGCAGGGACGGGGTATCAATATCGAACTGGCAAAAAGAGAATGTAAGGAACTCCATTTTACCAATAACGGCAGACCGTTCTTCGCTATCGGTTTCCCGAACATGACAGGAGGTTATGAGGTGCGCAACTCTTTTTTCAAAGGCTGTATCGCCCCGAAAGACATCACCCATATACGGCAGCAGGGAGAGCCGAGAGAGAAATGTCTGGTGTTCGAGGGTTTCATGGACTACCTCTCTTTCCTTACGCTCCGCATGAGGAACTGTCCGACCATGCCCGACCTTGACAGGCAGGATTATGTCATTCTTAACTCTACCGCCAATGTGTCGAAAGCCCTTGACGTGATGTCCCCGTATGAACGCATCCACTGTATGCTTGACAATGACAAGGCTGGATATGAAGCGACACGGGATATCGAGTTGGAATACTCCTACCGTGTACGTGACTTCTCACACAATTACAGGGGATATTCGGACTTGAACGATTACCTGTGCGGCAGGAAGCAGGAACGGAAAAACGCAGCCAGCCAAGTGCAGGAAACGAAGCAGGAAACTGGACAACGTGCCGACCCAAGACAAAAGAGAGGCAGGGGCATTTAATCCGGCAGGACTACCAACGGCTGGCGGTTTATTTGGAGAGCAAGGTTATGTTTCGGTATACCGAAACCATCTTGCTTTGCTCACCGCAAAGGAAATCGCTCCCGTTGGTCGCAATTTCTAATATACCACCTAAAAGTAAAAAGACATGAAGAAGATACAGGACAAGCCGGGCGGTCGTCCGGCAAAAAAACGGACGGACAAGCAGAAAAAAGTAGTCAGTACGAAACTGACCGAGTTGCAGTATTACGCCATCAGAAAGCGAGCCGGGGAAGCCGGGTTACGTATCAGTGAGTATGTCCGGCAGGCGGTTGTTTCGGCAGAGGTCATCCCCCGGCTGAACAGGCAGGATGCGGACACCATCCGCAAGCTGGCAGGGGAAGCCAACAACATCAATCAGTTGGCGCACCGGGCGAATGCCGGAGGTTTCGCACTGGTTGCGGTGGAACTTTTGAAGCTCAAAGATAGGATTGTTGAAATCATAAACCATTTGTCGGATGATTGGAAAAATAAAAAAGGGAAGCGGTTTTAAGGGCTGTGTGAACTATGTGCTTGGCAAGGAGCAGGCGGTTTTGCTTCATGCGGACGGGGTTCTGACGGAAAGCCGGAGCGATATAATCCGCAGCTTCTGTATGCAGACCGGGATGAATCCCGACTTGAAAAAGCCGGTAGGACATATTGCGTTAAGCTATTCGGCAGTGGATGCACCTAAATTGACGGACGGGAAGATGATACAGCTTGCGCAGGAGTATATGCGTGAAATGAAAATCACCGATACGCAGTATATCATCGTGCGCCACCAAGACCGGGAACATCCACATGTGCATATCGTGTTCAACCGCATAGACAACAACGGCAAGAGCATTTCGGACAGGAACGACATGTACCGTAACGAACAGGTATGCAAGAAGCTGAAAGCCAAACACGGGCTTTATTTCGCCAAGGGGAAAGAGCAGGTGAAGCAGCACCGATTGAAAGAGCCGGACAAGTCGAAATACGAGATTTACACGGCTGTAAAGAATGAAATCGGCAAATCCCGTAACTGGCAGCAGTTACAGCAGCGGTTAGCGGAAATGGGTATTGCTATCCAGTTCAAGTATAAGGGACAGACAAGCGAGATACAGGGCATATCCATTTCCAAAGGCGAATACACGTTCAAGGGTTCGGAGATAGACCGCAGTTTCAGTTTTTCCAAACTGGATAAATGTTTCGGGGATGCAGGAATGAATGTTGCCGAAAGCCAACGGCAAACAACTTTCGCACCCGTTCGGGAGCAGGCACCTGCACCGAGCAAGGCTGACAGCCCGTTGATAACAGGTTCACTCGGTCTGTTTTCCGCTTCTTCTCCCCCAGTGGATGAAGAACCTAATTTTAATTTGAGAAAGAAGAAGAAAAAGAAAAAACAACTTAAATTGTAAAGACATGGAAGACAATTTGATTTTAGAGGGGCTTCTCTCTATGGTTACGGAACTGAAAGAGAAGCTGGAAGCACAGGTAACGCCAGCCAGCCGGGAGGAAACTCTCGAACGGCTGGGAACAATCGAACAAGCGTTGTCGGAACTGCACAGTAATTCGGCTGTTCCCGAAGAAAAGTTGCAGGTTATTCAAAGCCAACTTGACGACATAAGGAGCAGGATGCAAGGTCAGCAGAAGAACATAGAGGACACCAAGAAAATAACATTGGAAACCTACCGTTGTTTCAAGGTGATGATTGATACTTTGGGCTCTTGCAGGACGGATAAAGAGGAAGCTACGCCCTTACCGTTCTATCAACGGATTTACAACAAGGTCGCTTCTTGGATTCGTCCGGAATTGTTTGTTTTTTCGGCAGTGCTGGTTGTCTGTTCCGTTTCCATATTCTTGAATGTCCGTTTGGCTGAACGTATGCAGCAGTTGCAGGACAACGATATGAAATACCGCTATTTGCTGATGCAAGGACAGGCAGACGGGGAAGTCTTTGATATACTGGAAACCAAATTCAATTGGCAGAGGGATAACGGTTTTATCCAAAGTCTAACCGATTCTGTGATAGATTTTGAGTATCGCAGCAGGAAGCAGGCGGAAGCGTTGGAGCGTGCAAGGCTACTCAATGAACAAGCCGAGCTGTTGAGAAAGGAAGCCGATAAACTAGGTAAGCCATAAGTGGAGTAAAGCCGGAGTGATGAATCATGTTTATCGCCCGGCTTTTCAAATTCATTTATTTTTCT
Source organism: uncultured Phocaeicola sp. (assembly GCA_947626525.1). GTDB lineage: Bacteria > Bacteroidota > Bacteroidia > Bacteroidales > Bacteroidaceae > Phocaeicola_A. The sequence goes on from CANQSM010000117.1 coordinate 6,897, forward strand.
TCGGACAGCATGTCGTTAGGTATTCAGAAGAATAATTTATAACAAAGTATGCCCAATAAAAATAATCCTAAAAGGCATATTGCAAAAATTATATATGCCTTGAATAGATAAATTTGGTCTGACTGTTCTTTTGCTATGGTATTTTTACGGATTTCCTCTATCGTTTCAATGGAAATGTTGGATAAATTAATATTTTTTCCCTTGTTTACGAGGTATTTATGATGTTCTTTCATCCTTTCTTTATTCAATTTGCGAAGCTCACGGTTCTCTTTGTCCCGTTGTAGCATATCATTTATACAGCCTAATGTTCCCATTTTTTAGTTTAAATTTAATTTCTGTTTTGATAATTCAATTATAATCACGATGTTCATTCAAGGATTTACCGATTATCATTTTTAAATAAAACAGGTACAGTCCAAACGGAGTTGTGATATTCACCTTTCCCGTAATAATTGATGGTAGGAGTCCACCGTGGCATACCTTTTATGATTTGCAATACTTGCTTATCCCATTCAGGTATGCCACAACTTCGTAAGGTTTCTACCTTTATTATTTCTCCGTAAGAATCAATTCGTATCGTATAAATCCCTTTGGCTTCTTTTTTGCCGTTCAATAGCTTGGGGTCGTATGTTAGGCGTTCATTGATGTAGTTGGTAACTGCATACGGATTTGCTTTTTCAAAATAAGACACAGTTTCCCATTCCACAAAACTTTGTTTCAATTCTTCCTCTGCAATGCTGTCCGATTTTACTCTATCTCTATAATGTTGTGGTAAGAATGGTACATATACTGTATGGAAGCATTCTATTCGTTTACCGTTCTTATCCCTGCAAGGCAGACAGTGTGGAAGTTCTTTTGTTAATCTAATTATTTCTTTGTCAAACTCTTTATGGATAGTAGTCAGAATATTGATTTCACGAGGTAAACCCAGTGTGTCGATGGAAAACATCACAACAGAATGACCTGCCACATTCTTTTTCAGTAACTCTTTGGGGTATTTCATTTGAGAAACGAAATACTTTTCCAAGTCATAATCCCATACAGCCCATCGGGGATATTCTTTGATAGCCTGAGTTTTATTGATAGGAGCAGTACCCTTGTTCCAAATATCTTCTTTGCGCCAAATACTATCCAATCGTTTTTCGTTCTCTCGTAGCCCTTGAATACTGTTATCTGTTGTACATCTAACAGGCGCAACTCCGATTGTCAAACTTTCCGGTAGATAAAGGAATGTCAGAGTACTATCTGTAAGTTCTTGAATGATACAATTTTTCCCCGATTCAAAAACTTTGATAGTATCTCCATGCAAAGAATAGGAATAAAATGTTTTGGTTTGTTTTTCATCATATAGAAACGTAGTTCTCCATCCGGCACTACGAAATTCCATTTCCATTGCATATTGTTTGTCTTTAGGAAGTTGCACTTTCCATATTTTGTTCTCTAATAAAGCAGACATATCTGCACAATTCTTGTCTTGTGCTAAAAGTGGGCTGACAAGATTGAAAGAAAATATAAATAATATGGGTAGAAAATGTTTCATAACCAGTCATATAAACAACACTCAAATATAGGGAAAGTTAATAATAGAACAGCTTGTTAAGCTATTTTTTTCTTATTAAGTTTGAACAAATTAACTTTTAATATTCAAGAAAAGGCTTTCCTATACATTGCAAGTTTAGTTTATCCCTTTGTCTATATATCCAAAACGAACTAAACCTACTTTTATAGACAGCAAAATATATATACAGGCGAAAAGAAAAACAGTATTCTTCTTTTCGCCTGTATCATGTCTATTTTTCACTGAAAAACGAGGGAAAACAGATATAAAAACATCTCCTACCACATTTACCCATTAACAACAAATATCCTTTTCTGTTTTCTTATAACCACTCTATTTGTATGCAAATTGCATGTTTGTAAAATGTTAATATTGATATATTCTACGCTATAAATACATGATATTCAGTATTAAATAGATAGAAAATTATACACATTAATTATAGCCAACCGCAACAAGTTCGTGCTGGGTCCTTCGGGCAGCGGCAAGTCTTTCTTCATGAACCACCTCGTGCGCCAATA
>CANQSM010000118.1 GCA_947626525.1 uncultured Phocaeicola sp.
AATGAATACAGTACATTTCTGTTTCCAATCATAATTAGTCCAAATATTACAGAACGAAAACAATACTTGAATAAAATGTTGTTGGTAAATAAATATCTGAAAAAAATTGCAAAATTGGCAGGAATAAGCATTCCACTAACGATGTATGTTGCCCGCCATTCTTGGGCAAGTATCGCTCAATCCTAAAATATTCCGATGAAAGCAATTAGTCTTGGTATGGGACATGACAATGAGGAAACGACACAAATATATCTTGCCTCTATCCAAACTAATATAATAGATAATGCGAATAGTAAAATTCTGAATCTTTTGAATAAACACAAATAAGGAATCGTATTATCAAAACATATCAGCTATACTTTTGCTACAGTTAATGGTGAATGTTTATATATGCAGCTAATATTTAGCTGCAACAGATTGTTTAGCAAAAGTTTCCACTCTTACATAGAGTACATAAATCATCTGCAAAGATACAAACTTATTTGCAGATAGTATGCTTTTGTTTGCAAAATTTTTACGGGGGGGGGGTAAAATGTTTGGCGGTATGATTCAAACATTTACTTAATATGATACAAAATCAAGCATTTATAATCGTGTACGTACTCTATGTAAGAGTAAGTATAAACTAAATAAAAAAGGTATGTCTATGCAATATTCGTTAATAGCAAATTCAGGGATTCAGATGTTTACTTTTAAATTAAAACTGAATCTTCAAGATAAATTTAAGATGTGGTTTCACGAGTGGTATGACACTAGTAATGGCCAGTGGCGGTTGGATCTGGTGCATGAAGTTATCACTGATGAAACTATGATGTATTATGATAAACATGAATTGTTCGATGGTGGCTATTTAAATGATCCAAGGACTGAATATGATCCTACTGAACTTAAAAATGATGGAATCACACCGTTGCGCATTGATGACGAAATGTATGAGGGAGTCAGAGGTGAACTATATAAATTGACATTCTCTGACAAACATAATGCACTAGCACATTTTGAAAACAAATGGTTACCTGTACCATATTTCTTTAAACGGACAGAAAAGCGATTTAAGTTTAGCCCGATGAACTGGGCTCGCATGAAACTGATACCTCAAAAGAATGATAAAGGCAATATTGACTATTTTGTAATCCTTGCATTTGACACAAGAGCAGGTTATGAATCAACAGAATACAATGAGTATCCTGTTTTCCCAGACCAATATTGTTCTGAGATGAATTTTGCTCTTTGTGATAATGAATTCTTTTTAATGGATTTTTGCTCGCCAAATGAAAAATGGAGTTATATTAACGATCATATCTTTAAACTAGTTTATCCAACAATAGGAAACGTATCTCAAATTAAAGGGGCGAATATTCACAAAATGTCTTATATCGCTTCATATATTTTTCTAATTAATTATTTAGCGCAAAACAAATTATTTCCAAGCATAAAACTATATAAAGACCAGGATGTTGAGGTTCGAAATGTTGACATGGTAATTGATATAGGAAATTCTCGAACAACAATATTATTAATAGAAGATAATTCAAATTTTAATCAAGTTAGGAAACTAAGTTTAGTTGACTATACGGACATCCTTGGGTTGAGTCAGGGAAACTCTTTCATACGTTCATATAATGAACCCTTTGACATGAGGCTTGCATTTAGGCGTGTAGATTTTGGTTCATTTGGTATAAAAGATAGCAAACAATTTATTTACCCTAGTTTCGTTCGATTAGGGCAAGAAGCAAATTCTTTGATTCACAAGGCTTGCAACTCTGGATGTGAGCAGGAGACATTATCAACGTACTCCAGTCCAAAAAGATATTTATGGGATAATAAACCAAGTAAAAAGGAATGGGAGTTTTTAGTATTACCTGGTGAAAATACTGATCATATACTCAACATTCATGGAATTAGTTCATATTTGAGGAGTGATGGCAGACTTGACATCACAGGCACTGAAGGTGGACGATCTTCTCATTTCTCACGTCGGAGTTTGATGACATTTGCATTTTTAGAAATGTTGACCCAAGCTAATTCACAAATAAATAGTGAAGACTACCGCATTGATGTTGGATGGAAATCACTACCTCGTAAAATAAAAAGGATTATCGTAACTTGTCCGACAGCAATGTCTAAGATAGAACGTGAAGCATTGGTAAAATGTGCAAAAGATGCAACTATTTTAGCTGGCAAATTTCAAAAGCAAACTTAGCTAACCTTAAAGTTGTATTATCCTTTCATATCCCAAGGAGAAAGATATAATCACGTTTGACAAGGTTGAATTTAGTTAAAATCGAAAATGTTCATTCGCTTTATGCAAAAATGAAAATATCTACCATCTTTATATTACGTAATAATACTCTCTGGACTAAGCAGAATAGTATTAAATATTGTATATGATACAATTACAATCAAAGTTGAAGTTTTGATTTAGAAAGTTATTTTAAATTTATTTCTCCTTATAGGATAAAGTGACACAAAACATTCTCACCCTATCAAGAGTCGTTATGATTTTAATTCATTGCTCCCAACAAATTCGGGGGTTACATCAATAGTTCTTTTTAACTTTGCACTATATATCCAACATAAAATGAATTTATTATGAAGAAATTTTTTGCTATATTTGGCTTGAAGATAGCTTTAAGTAGTTATATCTCATTGAAAAAATAGCGTAACGAACGCTATTTCAGTCGATTCGCTACGCTTTACTTAAGTTTACAATTTTTGCTATCTGTCTATTTTAACCAAACAGACATTTTATCCTTTCCATAGAAATAATAAAACGCTAACCCAAGCCAGCTGGTCAAAACGATTAAAATAATAGCTAACAACTTCTTTGCAGTATCTGCATTCAATTTCCAAATTTTCACAGCGGCTTTGATAGTCAATATTAAACCCACCAGCCAAATAATAAATCCAATCATTATCTCAATAATTTAATGTTTTTACAATTATATATATTATTTTTCATTTACCTGCAAGCATTTTCCACACTATAGCACTTAAAGCAGCCCCCACAAACGGCGCAACAATAAACAGCCATAACTGTGACAAGGCTTCGCCTCCCTGAAACAATGCCGGACCGATACTACGTGCCGGATTCACCGATGTACCTGTAATAGGAATACATACGATATGTACTAATACCAGTGCCAGACCAATGGCAAGACCCGCAAAGTTTCCTGCACCTTTTTTTGCATCCGTAGAACCAAGTACCACGAGCACGAAAACAAACGTAAACACAGTTTCTGCAATAAACGCTTGCAACATCATTCCTTCCCCAAAACCATTGGAACCCGTTACAGTCGGTCCATCATGAACTCCGGCAGATACAAGCACATAAAGAACTGCCGAACCAATAATAGCACCAATTGTTTGGAATACCATATACATTCCAGCATCTCTACCACCCATTCTTCCAGATAAAAATACCCCCAATGTAATAGCGGGATTGATGTGACACCCGGATATACCACCAATAGCATACGCCATGGCAACTACAGACAGGCCAAAAGCCAATGCCACATCAATCGTCCCAACTCCAGCACCTACTGTACCGGCAATGCTACCAGCAAACACCGCACTGCCGCATCCCATAAGGACGAGAACCATCGTCCCTACCATTTCTGCAATGTACTTCTTCATAATTTGATTTTATTAATAAGTTTTTAAATAGGGTTTTAATATTCATTTCAATTACACACGATATATTTTAATATATTGTTTTCCATAGATAAACTTTTACTTTTTGCAAAGTAAGCAAATTAATTAAAACAAGAACTATTATATTCTAAAAATATTTATAACAATTTACCATAATTCATATGAATCCTAATCATTAAAAAGATAAACAACATGAGTTCGACGAATTCAGCATAAGGATAATCGCCTGTCCCAATCTCTTTTTACCGCAATAGCCGGCTTCTTTGGAAAGCGGCAATATGCCGCCAATGCCTCGGGCGTGTTACGATGAAGTTATCGGACGACCTGTGTCTTGAATGCTCCCCTATGCAATGTTCTTGAGTTCATCGTTTACAGTTTCTATGACAGCCCTCTTCTCAACAGAATCCTGTCCGAAACCTTCATTATTACACCTTTCATGTTGCTTCTAAGTTTAGTAACAAGCTGTATCCCGTCCACGAAGAGCCTCTGGAAAAGATACCTGCCTATGTATCCCTTGTCCCCGATGAGCTTCCCGTAGATGAAATTGACAAAAGCCTTGTATTCCAATGGCTTTCGGTTATCGACATCTCCAGACGTTATCATGAAGTTCAACAGTTCGCCCTTCTCGTTGCATATCAGGTGTAGCTTGAAACCGAAAAACCATCCTATGGAACATTTTCCACGTTCGACAAGCCCCTCAAATGTCTTATGAACCAGAATCCGTTGGTTGCGACAGACATGCAAGGGAGTCGAGTCAACGAAACTGATACCGGTACAGCTCCCCGGCAGGACTCTCTTGATGAAAATGGTCGGAGGAAACAGTACTTCCTTCTCCAGTTTTATGAAACGGTTATAAGACACCAGACGTGGAAAAAGGTGTCTCAGATGTTTGTACACATGCTCCTTGTAATAATGCTTGAAACAGCGGAAACCACCGGAATGGAACAGGATGAGAACAACCATCATCTCTGCATCACTCATGCGGTTGGGCTTGTTGCGATGTTTGGTCTTCCTGTCTACAATCATATATTTTTCCTGTTGCAATGTAAATTCCTTGCAAAAATCATCGGCCATACAATAAATTTCTGTAATTTTGGATTCTGAGAACATAGTGACAATCGTTTAAATGTTATAATTTTACACTATAAATTTAATACTTTTATCGCTATAATCCTATTAATCATATAAATAGGGACATTCATTAAATAACATAAAAATAGCCAACTAATTCATACACAAATTATTGCGAATCAGTTGGCTTTTTTGTATCTTTGGGTATTCCCCCGCAAATAAGGTTTGGTAGCCCAAACGGGGGAAATAACCGAACCAAGATATGGCAAAGATACACAATATTTCAGAGATTCACCCTACTTTGGGCTTTACAGAATTTGATGTTCTGGAAAAATATCGTAAGAGTTTTAATGGAAACCAAATCCGTCGAGTTCGGTGCGAAGGTTAACAACATACAGATAGACGGCATATCGTTCATCGAGCATATTTCTTTTAAAGCCTTCAATGAGGGAATACGTCTGAAAGACTGCATCCGTATGCAGCGGAAGCTCATGAATGTAAGGGTCAGATGCGTCGCTGCGGATTCCCTATACGCCTATAATGCCAACAGGAAGTTCTGCACGAAATATGGTATATCCACTTCCTTCGTACGCAAGGGAAGAGCGGCAAGGGATGAACCATTGAGAAAGGTGCTCAGAAGTGAACTCTCAAGGGAGAGAGCCACCGGACTTGAGGGACGCTTTGGTACCCAAAAGCAGCGTTACTCGCTCTCAAGGATAAAGGCACGGAACAGGGAAACGGAAATCCTGTGGATCTTCTTCGGAATACATACGGCAAACGCCATACTGATGATTGAAAAGATCAGGAACAGAACGGGTAAAGCGGCATGGCATGATTTTACTGACGGAATCAGAAGAGGTCATCAGACTTCTTCCGAAGAGTCATCTCCTGTCGGATAAAATTGGATGAGAAAGTACAGAAAAAAAACAAAATAAGTCTATTTTAATTGCCCGACAAGAATGAAAAACGTATTTTTGCACAATAATTTATTGTTTTCATTTAAAAATTTATCTATAAATGGGATTATTTAATATATTCAAAAAAAAAGAAACCGAAAAGGGTGAAGTTGAAAAAGTTGCTGGAATGGAAGATTTCATGACTTTAATACGAGTTTATTATCAATCTGTTATAGCCAGCAATTTAGGTATTACTAATTTGGGATTTTTACCCGATATGTCTGTGTTCAAACGCTCTTTGAAAATACCCACACAAAATAACAAATTAGGTATTGCTGAAAAATATAAATGTAAAAAAATGTTGATTCAATTATACGGCCTGAGTGACGATTTCTTTAAAGAAATAGATCTTTCCATAAAAAAGAATTGTCGAAATGTTAATGACATTAAAAACCATCTGTTCATGTTCCAAGGATTCAGTCAAGATTTGATGATGCTTATAGGTAATCTTATGAAATGGAAATTCCGCATGCCCAGCGTGTTCAAAAAGGTTCTGTATAATTTAACAGAAAAAACGATTAACGATATTCTTACTCGAAACGATTGGAAAGACAATGCTGTACATAAAACATGCGTCAATATCCGCAAATACCAACATGCTTTGGGTTATTCTCCCAAATGGATGACTGAATACGTCTATAATATCGTTTTGTTAGCAAAAAAAGAACCCAAACCGAAGAATGAAGATTAATTCTTTGATTTTTCGCTTAACTTTTTTTGCTAAAAACTTTCATAATCCATAGAGATAGCTTATTTTTGTATACAATTTTAGTTTAGCATGACGTGACGGAAGAAGATAAAAAATTGCTAAGTACTTTTGAAGCTAGATTTCGCCATTTGCTTTATAAATACCAACAATTAAAGCAGAAAAACGGAGAATTAAAGGATTCCATTCGTAAGAAGGATAAGGCTATAGAAGAAATGCAAAGCAATTATCATAATCTGGAAACGAAATATACTAATCTTAAATTAGCCAAGATAATCAGTATCAACGATAACGAAGCAAGAGATACAAAACAACGATTATCCAAGCTAGTGCGTGAAGTCGACAAGTGCATCGCTTTACTGAATAGTTAAAACAGATAAAACGATTGTATAATGAGCGATATGAGGAAGATAAATCTGGTGATTGCTGATATGACATTTCCTATGACAATTCATTCGGAAAGAGAAGAGGAAATATTCCGTAAAGCAGCCAAACAGATTAATGATAAACTAAATAAGTATCGAATTCACTTCCCAAAGGAAGGAATAGAAAAACTAATGGCCATGATAGCTGTTGATTTCTCTTACAAAGCCTTAAACTTGGAAGATAAAAACGATACCCAACCTTTTAAGGACAAACTGAATAAGCTTACTCTTGAATTAGATGAGCTTTTCAGCGAAGAAGAATAAAAGTTTAACATTTTGAAAATACACGCACTGCATTTATTCCAAAGAGAAGTGTTCTTTGGATAAAGTTAGTGCGTTTTTATTTAATTATATAATTCATAGACAATGACAACAATCATAACAGCAATTATTTGTGCGATTATTGGAATCATAATCGGTTATACAATTTTCAGGTATGTAATGAAAAGTAAGTATAACAATATTCTAAAAGAAGCACAGGCAGAAGCAGAAGTTATCAAAAAGAACAAGCTTCTAGAAGTTAAAGAAAAATTTCTTAACAAAAAAGCCGATTTGGAGAAAGAAGTATCCATACGTAACCAGCGCATTCAGCAAGCTGAAAACAAGTTAAAACAACGGGAACTAATGCTGAATCAGAAACAAGAGGAATTACAGCGTAAACGTAATGAGGCAGACGTTATCAAAGAAGATCTGGAAGTGCAACTAATAGTTGTAGATAAGAAAAAAGAAGAATTGGATAAATTGCAAATGCAGGAACGTGAAAAACTAGAAACAATCAGCGGTTTGTCTGCAGAAGAAGCAAAAGAACGTTTAGTGGAATCATTGAAAGAAGAGGCTAAAACACAAGCTGCATCTTACATCAATGACATTATGGACGATGCTAAGATGACAGCAAACAAAGAAGCAAAAAAAATAGTAATCCAAAGTATACAACGTGTAGCTACTGAAACGGCTATCGAAAACTCGGTTACAGTATTTCACATTGATTCCGATGAGGTAAAAGGACGGATTATCGGTCGGGAAGGTCGTAATATTCGCGCATTAGAAGCAGCTACAGGAGTAGAAATTGTTGTAGATGATACACCGGAAGCTATTGTTCTCTCCGCTTTCGATCCGGTTCGTCGTGAAATAGCCCGTTTAGCTCTCCACCAATTGGTTACAGACGGACGCATCCACCCTGCACGCATTGAAGAGGTGGTTACTAAAGTACGTCGGCAAGTAGAAGAAGAAATCATTGAAACCGGAAAGCGCACAACTATTGATTTGGGTATTCACGGTTTACATCCGGAACTGATACGTATGATTGGCAAAATGAAGTATCGTTCTAGTTATGGACAAAACCTACTCCAGCATGCACGCGAAACAGCTAATTTATGTGCCGTGATGGCTTCTGAATTAGGCTTAAACCCCAAAAAGGCTAAACGAGCTGGTTTACTCCATGATATAGGTAAAGTACCCGATGAAGAACCAGAATTACCACATGCCATATTAGGACAGAAAATAGCAGAAAAATACAAGGAAAAGGCTGATATATGCAATGCTATCGGGGCTCACCATGATGAAATAGAAATGGAAACACTTATTGCTCCTATCGTACAAGTCTGCGATGCCATTTCAGGAGCACGTCCGGGAGCACGTCGTGAAATAGTAGAAGCATATATCAAGCGTTTGAATGATTTGGAACAGTTGGCTCTTTCCTATCCAGGTGTTACCAGAACTTATGCTATCCAGGCCGGTCGTGAACTTCGTGTTATAGTCGGAGCCGATAAGATTAACGACAAAGAAACTGAAAACTTATCCGAAGAGATAGCAAAGAAGATTCAAGATGAAATGACTTACCCTGGACAAGTCAAAATAACGGTGATTCGTGAAACACGTGCAGTTAGTTTTGCCAAATAAAAAGGATCTATAAAATATTTGTGTAAATGGGAAATACGGGATTCAAAGTGAGTTCCGTATTTTTTATTTTATACATTTACGGAGTACAAGAAGGAGAGCGGCTGATTAAACGTGAATTCGATACAAGGTAAGCCTCCGGTAAACTACGTATTTTCAGCAACTCCTTAGATCAGTATCTTTGTGTCCAAAAACAAAACTTATGAT
>CANQSM010000119.1 GCA_947626525.1 uncultured Phocaeicola sp.
GGGGTTCTTTGTAAAGTTACAAAATATCTATCATATTGGCAAATAATTAGTTGACTAAATTCTGAATATCCCTACTTTAGCCGGATATTTGAAGTGGAGTTTTATTTTGTTGTCCAATGGAGAGGAGAACCGTTGTATTGTTACGGAAGGCAGTACGTTCCTTCCGCTTGCACTTGTATCGGAAGATATTTATGTAGATGCCGGAGCCGGATATGGATTTAATCCTGAGTTCTGCTCGGCGGATATGACTGGAAAGCTGTTTTTTATCAGTAATGGACAGTTTATCTCTTATAATAAAGGTTTACTGTATCGTCCGGCAAAGCATGATAAAGAGTATTATTGGAGTCATCCGCTTTCTTCAAATAATGGTTTGTCTTTCTATTGGGTATATGACGAATTGTCTCATAAATATTATGCGATTAAGTCTTTTGCTAATAATCCTGAATTGGGTATTGTGGGGGATACGAATGCTTATGATGAGGTCGTGGAAATTGAAAACTCTCCCGATTTGTCAAAGCAACAAATTTTAGGCGTATTTTCTATTATAAGACAAGCTAGTTTTGTTTGTTCTGCCAGTTCGGATGGCTTGCATATTCATTCATTTAAGAGCGATGGAATGACTTCGTTTGCATATGATGGTGAAGTGTTGCTGTCAGTTATCGGTGCTGATGCCGATACCAAAGTGGTTTTGGTAAAAAATTTGGATTGGTTCTTTGTTATAGGGAATAAAGTGTATACATCTCCGAAAGACATGCCGGTGTTGTCAGAGTTTATGACGATTCCCGAAGAGTATGGAAAGGTAACGGCCGTGTCTGTATCAGGGCGTCAGTCACGATTAGTGGTAGCGACTTACGATGAAAATGCTTCGGCAGAGATGAAGGGATCTATTTTGTTGATAGATATTGCAACAAAAGAGATTACCGCATACAAGCATGTTATCCATAAATGTGTAAGTTGTGTAGGAGCTAATGAAACGACTAGTCCGATGTATGGTGATATAGGTGACGGATTGTAAAATTTAGAAATTCCGATGACCGTCCAGCGGCCGCTGGACGGTCCATGCAGATAGGTGCATCGGCTATTGCTTATATCTAACTTCACCGTCCAGCGACCGTTGGACGGTGTGAGATGCTTCCTTGTTATTATTATGCAACCATCTTCTCGTCTTTAATATGCTTGCTTCGGATTTGAGCATACCGTTACTAATAATCCACTGCACAACGAATGGTGCTTTGACAATTTTATCGTGAACATGCTTGGGGCCATTGCTGCTTATTGTAGGTTTCCCAAAAAATCATGTGTCAATGTACTGCGTACTGTGGTCATATTATTTGTTTATAAAGAAAAAAATAGTATCTTTGCGGTGTTAATTAAAATAAATGAGACAATGAGGAAATTTATGACTGTATTGCTGGTCGCGGCAGGATTACTGATGGCAGCCCCGGCACAGGCTCAGTTGAAGTTCGGTGTGAAAGCGGGTGTGAATCTGTCGAAAGCATCTCTTTCGGGATTGGATATGAAGGAAAAGAATTATACGGGATATTTTGTGGGGCCCATGGCTGAGTTTACCATACCGCTGATTGGATTGGGAGTGGATGGGGCATTGCTTTATTCTCATAAAGGGGCTCTCAAAACTGATGAAGGAACAACGAAAATGAACACGATAGAGATTCCCATTTCTCTGAAATATACCATCGGGCTGGGAAACCTGGCCGGGATTTACATTGCGGCCGGTCCTCAGTTCGGATATAATATTGGCAAGAAAACGTTTTCGGAATATGACTTCAAACTGAAAGGTTCCAATTTGAGTGCCAATATCGGCGCCGGTGTGAAATTGCTGGGACATTTGCAAGCCGGTGTCAATTATAATATCGCTTTGGGGAAGACGGGAGAGAGCCTCGGCGACAACGTGGGCGCTTTTGATTTCAAAACCAATACATGGCAAGTATCTGTAGCTTATCTATTTTAGGTAATATCATTTGATTGATAGGAAAGCGTGCCTCTTCGGAGACACGCTTTTTTTGCCGGCCGGAAAGCCGGATGGGCGCGCGCTGCCGTTTTACCGGCCCTATGAAGAAGGTGAGAACCCGGTTTTTCTTTTCTGTTCTGCCGTGGCATATCGGCAATGGGGACAGAAGAATATTCCGGAAAAAGGATATGCGTTTCGAGAATAATGTATATCTTTGCGGCCGTTAGTTACTAAATTCTTAAGATTTATATATGAGAAAACTATTATTATCTCTGTTTGTATTCGCGTTTGTCTATTCCGGACCACTGGCCGCTCAGACAATGAGTGACGCGCAGGTTCTGGAATACGCCAAGACAAGTATGCAGCAAGGCAAAGATCAGCGACAGATTGCTACGGAACTCGCGCGCAGGGGAGTGACGAAAGAGCAGGCGTTGCGTGTGAAGGAGCAGTATGAAAAGCAACAAAGAAGTAGCGGTGAGGATGCTTCCGGTTTGGCTCAAGGCCGGTTACGGAATCATGAAGCGGCGGCTGAAATCATTGAGGACGAAATCGCTTCCGATGCGGATATACGGGAAGGCACAGGCAAAAGTCAAGTTTATGGACGTAACATTTTCAATACTAAAAAACTGACGTTCGAACCCAGTGTGAACCTGGCTACTCCTCCCGATTATCGTCTGGGGCCCGGGGACGAAGTGATTGTGGATATATGGGGAACCAATCAGGCCACCATACGCAAAAATATCTCTCCCGACGGATACATTGCCATAGATGATATCGGTCTGGTCTATCTGAACGGCATGACCGTCGCGGAGACGGCCAATTATCTGCGGAAGGAATTGAATAAGATCTATACGGGCCTTGATAGCGAGAACCCCTCTTCCCAAATAAAGGTCACATTAGGAAACAGCCGTACGATTCAGGTGAATGTGATGGGGGAAGTCTTTCAGCCGGGCACGTATGCCTTGTCCTCTTTCTCAACGGTTTTCCATGCGTTGTACCGTGCCGGCGGCGTAAGCGACATTGGTAGCTTGCGGGCGATTCAGGTAGTACGGAACGGGAAGAATATCGCTACGGTCGATGTGTATGATTTCATTATGAAAGGGAAAATCAGCGATGATATCCGCCTGCAGGAAGGGGATGTCATCATTGTCCCGCCTTACGAGGTCCTGGTGGAGATAGAGGGAAATGTGAAGCGCCCGATGAAATATGAGCTGAAGAAAAATGAGACCATCGCCACTTTGTTGAAATATGCCGGCGGGTTTACCAGTGACGCGTATACCCGTTCGCTCCGCCTGGTCAGGCAGAATGGAAAGGAGTATCAGGTAAATACGGTGGATGATACCGATTATTCCGGGTTTTATGTCAAGGATGGCGATGTGGTGACGGCCGGAGCCATCTTGACCCGTTTCGAGAACAGGCTGGAAATCAGAGGAGCTGTATATCGTCCGGGTATCTATGAATATGGAGGAACGCTGAATACGGTGCGTCGTCTGGTGGAAAAGGCCGACGGACTGATGGAAGATGCCTTTACGGGACGCGCGGTGTTGTACCGCGAACGGGAGAACCTGACCAGGGAGGTCTTGCAAGTGGATATTGCGGCCATCATGGGAGGCTCCAAACCGGATATCCCCTTGCGGCGTAATGACGTGCTTTATATTCCAAGCATTTTCGATTTGCAGGATATGGGAAGTATCACCGTCGGCGGTGAGGTGTCCGAGCCGGGAGTGTACCCTTATGCGGATAATATGACGCTGGAAGATATCATCATTCAGGCGGGAGGACTGAAAGAGTCCGCTTCTACCGTACGTGTGGATGTCTCACGCCGTATCAGGGACAGTAAGGGGACGGAATCTCCCTCTGCCATCGCTGAAATGTTCTCTTTCTCGTTGAAAGACGGTTTTGTGGTGGACGGTGAACCCGGATTTGTCTTGCAGCCCTATGATGAGGTATATGTACGTAAAAGCCCCTCCTATAGCGTGCAAAAGAATGTAAGGGTGAGCGGAGAGGTTTTGTATGAGGGAGCCTATACGCTGACGGAAAGGAGTGAACGCTTGTCGGATTTGGTGCGCAAGGCCGGAGGGCTGACTCCGTTTGCCTATGCGAAAGGCGCCAAACTCGTGCGGCAGGCTAACGAAGAAGAGAGAAGGCAAATGGAGGAGGTGCTGAAACTGATGAAGAGGGAGATAGGGGAGGCGAATCTGGATTCCTTGAAACTGGAGATTGACAGTACTTATTCCGTGGGCATTGATTTGGAAGAGGTCATGGCGCGTCCGAGAACCAGCGCGGACGTCGTTTTGCGTGAAGGGGACAGGCTGATTGTTCCGGAACTGGTAAATACGGTGCGTATCAACGGTGCGGTGATGTTGCCCAATGCGGTGGCTTTCAAAGAGAATCAGTCGGTGAAATACTATATCAACCAGGCCGGAGGATATGCGAACGGTGCCCGGAGAACCAAAGCTTTCATCGTGTATATGAATGGGCAGGTGACCAAAGTGAAGGGTTCGGGGAAGAATCTGGTGGAACCGGGTTGTGAGATTGTCGTTCCGATAAAGGACAAGAGCAAAGCCGGAAAGTGGAATCTCCAGGCCATTTTGGGTATTGCTTCTTCATTGGGCTCGTTGGGACTGACGGCCGCTTCAGTTGCTAATATTTTGAAATAAAGGGTTATGAGCGAAGAACAACAAATCAAGGAGAATGGCCGGCAAGATCCGGAAGAGCTGGAGATTGACCTGATGGAATATGTCCGGAAATTGTGGGATGTGCGGAAGCTGCTTCTGAAAGCGGCTGCCGTAGGTCTGATTATCGGTTTGATCATAGCGATCAGTCTTCCGCGCAAATATACGGTGGGGGTCACTTTGGCGCCCGAATTCGAAAAGAAGTCCTCAGGGGGCAGTTTATCTTCTCTCCTTGGCGGCCTTGGCGGCCTTGGCGGCCTTGGCGGCCTTGGCGGCCTTGGCGATGCTGATGCCTTGAACATTACCTTGTTCCCTGAGATTGTCGCGTCCACTCCTTTCATATTGGAGTTGATGGATACGCGTGTGACCACGCTTGACGGGGAGATAGATACCACGTTTACGGCTTATCTGGACGAAGAAAGGTCTCCTTGGTGGGGCACCATTCTTGCTTTGCCGGGCATGGCCATAAATGGAGTGAAATCCCTATTCTCGGATGAAGAAGAGGACCGGGAGAATACGGTCGATCCTTTTTATCTGACGGAAAAACAGTCGCAAAAGGTAGAGCGCTTGCGTGAGGCAATCGTGGCGGATGTGGACAAGAAGACGGGAGTGACGTCCGTATCGGTTACTTTGCAGGACCCATTGGTGACTGCCACTGTTACGGACACCGTGGTTGCCAAGCTGCAACAGTACATTACGGCCTATCGGGTGTCGAAAGCTCAGCAGGATTGCGATTATCAGGAACAGCTCTATAAAGAGAAGCAGAAAGAGTACTACGAGGCACAGCAGAATTATGCGAATTACATGGACGCGAATAAAAGCGTGATTTTGCAGACTGTCTTGACGGAACGGGAACGTTTGCAGAATGAAATGTCGTTGGCATATCAGGTATATAGCCAGGTCGCCGCGCAATTGCAGGTGGCGCGCGCCAAAGTACAGGAAGCCAAACCGGTGTTTGCCGTGGTGGAACCTTCCACGGTGCCGTTGGAACCTTCAGGAGTAAGCAGAAAGGTGGTCATGCTGGGATTCATTTTCTTTGCCGTGGCCGGAACCGCCGCATGGGTACTGTTTGGCAAGGATTTCTGGATGAAGTTCAAGAACGATTTGGCTTCTCCTAAAGAAGAATGAATATTTGTTTCTCCCTGATTCGGGACATTCGGTAAATAGCATAAAATCAGCCGGCTAATTCATACTTAAGGCGTTGTGAATTAGTTGGCTTTTTTGTGTTTTCATAATGCAAAAATAATAGGTCTTGATAATCATTTATTAGTTAAAACATATTCTGAAGGATATATATCGAAGTGATTTAGGTGAACTATTAACAACATATTATTTTGAAGAAAAGGTAGAAGAGAGTCGAAGATTCCTGATACCATTAAAAAATATAACATATAGAGAAAGGTATGATATGCCTGGCAGAGGAATTGATGCTATTGGTTATAGAATGGATAAGTCTAAAACTAATATTTTGATTGGTGAAGCAAAGGTTTCCGCACAAAAGTCAAATCCACCTTCTGTGGTTGATGCGAATAAAGATTCTATCTACCAAACTCAAAAAACATATCATGATAATGAGGGGATTGTAGTCCAGCGCTTGTCTGATTATGTTCGTAGACTTTCCGTATCATCAGAACATTTCATAGCTATAGCTGGTGTAGTAATAAATATGGCTAAAGGGGACTCTGATAAATATGAAATCACCTATGGATGTGGCCTTGTAAGAGATTTTAATTGCGTAGACGAATCTAAGGATTTTGGGAAAATGAAAGCTTTAGTTCATGAATTTAAACCAGGCAACGTAGAATTTGTTATTTTCTCATTTACAGAAAAAACTATTGATGAAACAGTTGAATTGTTTTATCAAAAAGTCAAGGAATTAGCACAATGAAAGGCAATTTATACATAGAACAAATACTAAAGGATGCAGACCTTGAAGCTCTAATCCAGCAGAGTTCTCAAAGGCTTCGTCTTCGTGCTATGTGTATAGAAAATTCCGCTTTAAACACCACGGAAGTAGAACTGTCATGCCGCTTAGCGTTTTTGCTTATTGGAGCATCTTTTGGCGAAAATACTAATTCGGCATGGGCAGACTATGCTTATAAATTATTAAAAAACATTTCTGTCAATAACGAAAACGACATTAATGTATTCAACCAGATAATGGGTTATGATTTGGAAGATCCATTATTAGTTTATTATTTCTACTTATCTAGTCTTGCATTAAGACTAGACAAGACAATCTCTGCACGATTAGACTTAAAGGAATATGAATATCAAGATAAACAAGAAACATCTTGGAGCAATCGTGTTCTTGCTGGTATTTTTAGAGCATTATTCTTTTTAATTCGTAAGAGTAATGGTTTCAGTGATATCCGTAAAGCAATAGAAGAAATTTCAACATTACAAAAAGAGCAAATAGAATTTGAAGAACAATATCTTAGTAGTTTTGACACACAAGTCCAGACGAAAGAGGCTATGATATTAGTTGGGTTATATCATACCTCAAAAGCGATAACGGAGATGCCTGATTACCTAATAAAAGGTTATAGTTATAAAAAACGTATCAATGTTGTGATTAGGCAGCATATAGATATTGCTCTTGACTTTATTCCGAAGGATGAACGCTTAAGAGATTTCATATATATCATAAATAAAGACTTAATTATCACTTGTTCGTAATTCCATTTGGCAAGGAACTGCATTCCATGACCAAATTAAAAAGTTATGTGAATTTAAAAGTTCTAATAATGTTTTAGAATTGTTGCCTTCGCAAAGGCAAGCAATGGAACAGAATCTGTTCGATGTATATGCAAATGCGTCAATTATACAAATGCCAACTAGCGCTGGAAAAACAATGTTGGCAGAATTTAACATCGTCTTAACAAAATCACTGCGTCAAGACGCAAAAGTTGTGTATGTTGTACCATCTAGAGCATTAGTAAATCAAGTTTATTTTGATTTACGCACAGATTTGACACCAATAGGTCTTAACGTTGAACGTACTTCTTCCGCGACTGAAATAGACCCAACCGAAGCGGATTTTCTTATTGCGGATGATGTAGATGTTATTGTTTCAACTCCCGAAAAACTCGACTTGTTAATTCGTCGCTCTCATCCCTCTGTTGAGGATGTTTCATTGTTTATCATTGATGAAGCCCACACTATTGAAAACGGGGAACGAGGTGCGCGCTTAGAATTATTAGTCGCTATGTTGCGTAGAGAACGCCCGAATGCAAAATATATGCTTTTGTCACCTTTTTTGCCAAGAAGAACCGATGTATTGGCAGAATGGTTGGGTGGTGGAAATATTATTAATGTAGATTGGAAACCGTCAGAAAAGGGTTGTACTTCTTTGTTCTCTGAAATATTAGGTAGAGGAGTTGCCGTTCATCATGCCGGATTATCCGATGAGGTTAAACTTCTAACCGAACATCTTATTCGCAAAGGACTTGTTAATTATGTATGTGCGACAACTACAATAGCGGAAGGCGTTAATTTCCCTGTTTCATCCGTATATTTTGATACATACCAACGTGGAACAAATAATATTCTATCAGCAAATGATTTTTGGAATATTGCAGGGAGAGCAGGTCGTACAATGGTTGATGATTTTGGTAAGATTATTTTGCCGTTTAATTCAGATAAGAATAAAGAAACAGGAATAGAAATACTTCGAAAAGGTGCAGAAGAATTAACAAGTGTCCTATCAAAACTATTTATAGACAGGGAATATGTACTTAATACATTAATACAAGACAAAGGTCTTGAAAAGTTAATGTACCGATATACAGATGCATTTATCCCTATTTCCCGATATTTTGTTCATCTTTTAACTGTTTCAAAGAATGAACACATGGTAGATTTAGACGAATTGTTTAAGGATTCGTTAGTATACTATATGTTAGAAAATGAACAGCAGAAGAATGAATTCATAGAGCTATGTAAGCAAATCTACTTAGGGATATTCAGTTAAAGGCTGCAGATGACGGCTGCAGAATCTTGCGAGACTCCTATAAATGCCAGAAA
>CANQSM010000120.1 GCA_947626525.1 uncultured Phocaeicola sp.
GGTTCTTTGTAAAGTTACAAAATATCTATCATATTGGCAAATAATTAGTTGACTAAATTCTGAATATCCCTACTTATCCGTCATTGTCTTACGGACCCTCTTATCAATATATTATAGAATATGATTATTCTACTTCGGCATCGGAAAGCATGATTGCTTCCATTTGGGCAACATCTTACAATTCAATTGCAAATGCCAATAATATATTAAAACATATCGATGCCTCTCAGAAACTGTTTACGGGTAACAATTACACCATTATCAAAGGAGAGGCTTTGGCTTTGCGGGCATTCCTGCATTTTGACTTGTTGCGTTGTTTTGGTGTGAGTTATGCCGTTAATCCGGATATGCCGGCTATCCCATATTGTACAGATTTAACGTATAGGGTGTTCCCGCAATTGACAGTAAAACAGGTTGCAGAAAAGATTGAAAATGATTTGATTGAAGCGGAAAAACTATTGGCTGTTGATCCGATTCTAACAGGAGAAAAATTCTCGGAATTGGATGATAATGGATATTTGATGAACCGACAAGTGCATCTGAATTATTATGCGGTAAAGGGTTTACAAGCACGGGTATATATGTGGATGCAGCGGTATGCTGAAGCGGAACAGTGTGCAAAATCCGTTATTGAATCTAAAGCTTTTGAATGGATAAACAGCGATAATATGAGTAGCGGGGTGGATTTGGCGTTCGTTACGGAACAATTGTTTGCTTTACACAACATTAACCTTTCCACTCTCAGCGAAGCTTGTTTTAATTCGGATGGGGGGAATCAGACGTTTTCTATTAATGAAGAAACTTGGAACGACTATTATACGGATGGGGGTGATATCCGATATGTATGTCTCTATCAAGCTGGTACAGACTCGAACAATATGCAGGAGAGATACTTGAAAAAATACAATCCGTCAACCTCTGAAGATAGTTACTATACCGATAAAATGCCTTTAATTCGTCTTAGCGAGATGTATCTGATTAAAGCGGAATGTGAATACCGTGCCGGTAATGCTAAAGCATACGAGACATGGAATGAATTGCGTATAAATCGTAAAGAAGCATCGTTGGACAGTAATCCTGCTGATTTTTATGATGAATTGATTAAAGAATATCGCCGTGAATTTATAGGCGAAGGGCAATTGTTCTTCTTTTATAAGCGATTGAACAGTGCCATTATAAAGGGATCTATTGTAGATGTGATTGCGGAGAAGGCCTATACATTTCCGTTACCGGTGAGTGAGACAGATGCGGCACAACGTAAGACTAACCGTTAAAACAGAAAGGAGAGATAGAAAGATGAAAAATCTAAAACATATAGGGTGGACCTACATTTGTTTGATAGGTCTTGTTGCTTGCGATAAAAATGAGATACCTGTGTACGACACTTCTTATACATCGATGAACATTTGGTTTGGTAGTGAAAGTATGGTTCTTGACAGTACCACGTATAACTATTCTTATTCCATGGGAGAGAAAGCGTTGACTTTCTATGCCAGGATAGCGGGAATGCCAGTGGATTATGATCGTTTTTTTGAAATAGAAGCTTACGATGGTGACTTGAATGATGCGGAGGGCAGCTTTAAAACTGAAACTTACACACTGAAAGCCGGTGAGATAAGTGCAGAATGCTCTATTTACTTTAATACTTCGTTGTTAAAGAATTCGAACTTGTTTACACAGAGGGACGGGCATTTGTATTTCAGACTGAAAGATAATAATGATTTTAAGTCGGGAACAGATGATAGGTCTGTGTTGAAAGTGGTATTGAAAAATTATTTGGATGTCCCTAATGATTGGGTGGAACCACTTTATCCGAATATGAACTATGCTGATTTCTTTGGAACATATAGTGCGAAGAAATATCAGTTTATTGTTTCTGTATGGGGATATGCCGACTTCCATATTGACAGGGTGACGACGGTCGATTATGATGAGGTGACCAATACATTGTCTAAGAAATATGCGAAGTACCTGTATCAGAAGTTGCAAATAGCTTTGGAAGAATACAACAGTGATCCGAATAACCCGGATGCTCCTTTGCGTGATGAGAGCGGTAATGTCATTACATTTCCGGATTTGAGTCCTTGGTTGTAGAAATTTATTAATTGGTAATTAAAAATAGAATTAATTATGCGTAATTTCATATTTCATTCACTATGGATTAGTGTGGTCTGTTTGATGTGCAGTGCCTGTTATGATGACAAAGGCAACTATGATTATACCGAATTAACGGAAATCAGAATCGATACGACGGGCTTGGACAGACCGATTCCTGCTGAAGGAACAATAACGCGTTTTGAAAAGATGGTGTGCGCGCCCAATATTTATTATGGAGATAAATTGGTAAATGATGACGCAGATGCGTTTCTCGACTATGTGTGGACCATTTATTCGACGGTAGGATTGGGTGGTAGTGAGGATGATAGGAAGATTGATACATTGGCCACTACGCGTATCTTAGATGCAGAGATTTCCCGTGCTCCCGGACAGTATATCATTCAACTGACGGTTACCGACCGGAAAAACGGATGGCAACAATATTTGAAAGTATACCGTTCGGTAGAGGGGACCATTCCGTCAAGTGGATGGATGGTTTTGTATGAACCGGCAAATCATCCCGGTACGTCCGATGTGGGACTGGTCTATAATGAGCTGGTTAAGAAAAATTGGTTGTCAGAGGATCTTGTTTACTGGGATTTGTTTAGTTCGTCCAACGGGGCACCCATGGAAGGAAAGCCTTTAAAGATAAATTATACGATTACAGCACTGCCGACAAGCTTGATAGTGATAGCAACGGACAAAGGTATGTGTGCCGTGCATGAGGAAACATTCCAGACCGAACTGACATTGAAGGACTTTTTCTATGAACCGCCAGTGGAAGGTGCCTTAACGGCTTATGTGCAATGTGGTTGGATGCCTACGCCACCCTCTTTTGGAGAAACGGTGATATATAATAATAATGTGTATGTGGGAGGTAATGGTACACGTCCTATGGGAGTTCCTTCTAATGGTGAATATGGCGAACTTGCGCCGTGGTTATGTCTCTTTCATCCCACTTCGGGTTTGAATACGGTGGTGTATGATAATACGAACGGGCGCTTTTTAGGAGTTAGCGGTGTAAAGGTGGCTCCTCTGATTGCACAAGCTCCTACAGCCGCATTTGATGTTAACAACGTGGGAGCAGAGTTTGTCAAAGGTGATTGGGGTACAGGCAATATGGAATACTTCATTATGAAGAAAGACAATGCTTTTTTCTTTGCAAGGGCTAACTTCATTGTCCCCACACTTCCTATGATGGGAACGATTTGGAAGGATATTACCGCATCACCGGATATTACTGAAATCAACACGTTTGCGGTTCCTTATATGGGAAATTATGCTTTATACGGAGCCAATGGCAAGGTGTATAAATTGTTTTATACGATGAGTGATGTGGCGGAGGAACTATGGAGAGTGCCTTCTGAATCTGGTGACGAAAATAATGATGAGAAGATAACTTGTATCGAATTGCAAAAGTACAGCTTGGCGGCGTACATGAGTATGGGAATAATGCCTAATGTGAATGAAGTGCTCCATGTAGCTACATGGAATGAGAAAACTAAAAAAGGAAAACTTTATCAGTTTAGGATAGATGCCATTGATGGTAGTATAAAAAGTGAGCCTAAAGTGTATGATGTCCCTGGCAAAGTAAAGAGCATGGGTTGGAAATTTACTTTAATGGAAAGATAATGTGTATAAAAATTAGAACAATGAAGATAAGATTGACATTCGTCCTTTTCTTCACCTGTCTTGTTTTACAGGTTATGGGAAAAGTATCTTCCAAAGGCGTAGCCTTTGAGAAAGAAGGGACGCTTTTCCGCCAAGCGGTGCAGAAAGCGTTGAGTTCGGGGAAACTGATATTCCTCGATTGTTACACTTCGTGGTGTGGACCTTGCAAGATGATGGCTAACACGGTCTTTCCGCAAGAGGAAGTGGGTAACTTTATGAACCCAAAGTATGTCTGCATTAAGATAGATATGGAAAAGGGCGAAGGACCGGAACTGGCCAAGAAATTGCAAATCTCGGCCTATCCTACGTTTATCATATTCAATAGTGGCGGACAGGAGATTGGACGTTTCTTGGGCGGATGCAAAGCGCAAGAGTTTATGGAAAAAGTGAAAAAAGCCAGTACAGACAACACTTCGGTGGAAATGGACAAGCGTTTTGCCGATGGCGAGCGTGATGAGGCTTTTCTTTACAGTTATCTGAACACGTTGGGTAGCGCATGCAAACGCACCCAGTGCAATGTGGTGGCTGAGGCGTTGCTTGAGGGCAAGGAGGAGACCTTTGCCGCAGACAAACAATTGTCCAATGTCTTTATGCGCCATCTGAACAATCCTTTTTGCCCATCTTTCATCTATACGGCCAAACATCCGGAGGCACTGATAGCGAGTCAGGGGGATACGCCGGTGAAGATGAAGCTTCAGAGTGTATGGAGAGATTATGCACGGGAGCTGATGACCGAAGCCAACGGGACGGTGACACTTGACAGGGAGAAGATGGACAAGTGGTTGGCGTTGATGGATGAGTGTGGTGTAAGTGAATTGGAAAAAGAAGATTTGCGCCTTACTACATTGATGACTTATTATGAAAAGATGCAGGACTGGGACGCTTACATGGAGTGTGTGGTCGAATATGGAAAGCGGTTGGATATATCAGATTTAATGTTGTGCAAGTGGTGTACACCCATTGTGAAGAACTGTAAGGAGGAGGCTCCGAAGAAAGCGGCTGAGGCTTTGCTGCAACAGCGGGTGGAGGATTTGGAATCCGGACGGCGTGCCCCACAGACCAAACAGGGAAATATGCAGCTTTCCGGTAATATGAAAGGAGCCATGGAAATGTTGATTGACGCCTTGAAAGGAAAAGACGTGAAAAGATAAGTTATTCTCTCTCTTCGTTGATAGGGTATCGTAAAGGTCGGAGTTTATCTGGCAGAGCGATACCCTTTCTTTTTATATGGAAGTATTTGACGGTTAGGAAGATAGAATTTCCATATATGGTGAAAAAAAACTATCTTTCACCAGAAAAGCCTGATTTCATTGAGTATTTCTTTAATAAAACCATTATTTTTGATTTATACCAATTTATTATTCGGGTGATTTTCCTATTTTTACTGCCGGAAAGGAGAACATCCCGTTAAAGAAAATGGTCTTGTCCGATAAGAAGAGAAGTATATGAAAAAGAGTTTGGTAGCATTAGCGTTCGGTACGCTCGGATTAGGTATCGCCGAGTATGTGATGATGGCTATTCTGCCTTATATAGCCGAAGGTTTGCAAATCAGTATCCCTGTGGCGGGGCATCTGATTTCAGCATATGCGTTGGGAGTCTGTGCGGGAGCGCCCATGTTGGTACTGACCCGCAAATGGCCGTTGAAGAATATCCTGCTGGGCTTGGCGGTGGTGATGATGATAGGAAACTTAATTGCAGCGGGAGCGCCTAACTATTGGGTGATGTTGGTTGCGCGTTTTATTTCGGGACTTCCACACGGGGCTTATTTTGGGGTGGCGTCTATCGTGGCCGAGAAACTTGCGGATAAGGGAAAGGGGTCGGAAGCCGTTTCCATTATGATTGCCGGTATGACGGTGGCCAACTTGTTTGGTGTACCACTGGGTACTTCACTCAGCACTATGCTGTCGTGGCGTTACACGTTTCTGTTGGTAGGTGCATGGAGTGTGTTGGTGCTCTATTATATATGGAAATGGGTGCCGCAGGTGGAGGGATTGCCTGATACGGGTTTCAAAGGGCAGTTCCGTTTCCTGAAGACCCTTGCTCCTTGGCTTATCATGGGGGCTACGATGTTTGGCAACGGATCAGTGTTTTGCTGGTACAGTTATATCAATCCATTACTGACTGATGTGTCGGGCTTCTCGGCGGAAAGCATTACATTTCTGATGATTTGGGCCGGATTCGGTATGGTGGTCGGGAACCTGCTGGGTGGGCGGTTGGCCGATCGGTGTACGCCGGGACGGGTAGCGGCAGGCACACAGTTCATCGTTGGATTTGCCTTGCTGGCTATTTATTTTTTCGCTCCGGTAGGTTGGCTCTCTGCGGCGCTTATGGGTATTTGTACGATGGGACTGTTTGCCGTTTCCAGCCCGTTGCAGATTTCCATTCTTCACTTTTCGAAAGGAGGTGAGTTGTTAGGGGCCGCTTGTGTGCAAGTGGCATTCAACTTAGGCAATGCGCTCGGCGCCTATGTGGGTGGTTTGCCTTTGGAGGCTGGGTTAGGCTATCGTTATCCAGCCTTGATAGCTGTTCCGATGTCTTTCTTTGCTTTCTTGTTGATGGTTTGGTTCTTCAGGAAGTATGAGCGTCTTTGTACGGTTACTTTGCGATAAGCTTTCCGGTTATATGTAAGGTATACAGTTCTGCTTACCCACACTTATGCCACAGGCTTGGCACAAGTGCGACATGACGGTTGGCACAATTTTTTTATTTTTGTTTTACTTCTAAATTAACGTGAGTTCGAAATAAAATCAGAAAATAGTAAGTAGCCCGTCATTGATAAAGTTCATCTCAATGGCGGGTTTCTTTTCAAGAAAATAATATGCCACGATAGCCGACAGGAAATTGGCAATCCAGCAGTCTCCTTGGCATTGCTTTTCATATAAAAGTTCGTTCATCTTCATATCTTTACTTCCTCACAACCAATCATAAATCAAATAGTTACAGTGAAGATACTCTATTTTTCCCGATGCTGGTGTATCCGAGCGAAAGTGAAGAAGTGAAGATGAATAAAACGCATTCTTTACGGATATAAGAGGGAGCGGAAAAACTGTCGGAGTTTTCCAAAACTTTCTTAAGAATCTTTCCGAAAACTCCGACAGTTTCGGCGGAGCTTCTTAAGAGTTTTCCCTTACGCTTTCTTTCTTGCGGAAACCGCCGGAATGAAACAGGATAAGAACACCCCTAATCCCAGCATCGCTCATGCGATTGGGCTTGTTGCAACGCAAATTCCTTGCAAAAAATCATCGGTCCTACAATAAATTTCTGTAATTTTGAATTCTGAGAACATAACGGTAATCGTTTAAAGGTTATAATTCATCATTATAAATTTAATGTTTTTCGCTATATTTCTAATAATCAATCAAATAAATAGTTCTTATTTCAAACCCACGTTAAATTAAATCTATTATGAAGAAAAAAATTAAATGGTTAGGATTGGGGTTGATTGCAATGACTGTTTCGGCTGTTACTATACATGTTTCGAGCAGTGATGCTTCGGTGTTTTTTTGAGGCAGCCTTTTTTAATTTGATGAGTTATGAAATATTTATATGCTTATGGGATAATAGGTTTTTCCTTACTTCTTATGGCCTGCTCGGGCAGGGACGGGAAACAGCGGGCAGACGACTTTGTTCGTTTGCAGCATCAGGATTTTATGGATGAACATTGTTTGTTGGGGGCACCGACAAATATCTGTTTAACGGATTCATTGGTAGTGATTGTAGATACCAAAAGCGATTCCATTTTTCATTTCATTGACCGGAACAGCGGAAAACATAGAGGAGATTACGGATGCAAAGGACAAGCTCCCGGAGAGTATTTATTGGTATCTTGTGTAGCTCCTTACCGGCATGATACGGTCTGCTTCTATGATGTAAACAAACATCAGCTTTCTTATATGCGGATGTCTCCTTCGCGGAAAGCTCCTGTAGTGTGGAAAGGTTTTCATGAGCCGGAATATTTGCATTGCTATTTGCAAGCTATGCCTGCGGAAAGCAAGTTCGTCACGATGGGAATTTATCAGGACGCATGCGTGTGTGTGCTGGATAAAGACGGGAAAAGAGTAGGGCTTTATGCCGAGTTCCCTTTTCGTGATGAACGTGAGAGACATACCGATAAGGTGGTTTTGTCTCAGGCTTACATGGCAAGTTTATGTCGGAATGCGGAAAGTGGGCGTTTTGCTTATGCGGTGTTTGGTGCGGAACTGCTTTCCATCTTCCGGCTGCAAGGGGACAGCGTGAAGCTTGTCAAAGAAGTGCATCATACCTATCCTGATTACACGTATGGCGAAAAAATAACGGAACATCATGGGCTTTCAAAAGAGACGCCGTTCGGCTATATCGCGGCTTGCGGCACTCCACATTTTATTTATGTATTTATTCCGGTAAATCGTATAAGGAACATCAACTGAATGCATTCTTAGGTCATACCGTGTTGGTGTATGATTGGGAAGGGCGGCTTTTAAAAGAACTTGTATTGGATTTGCCGGCCAGTCTGCTGTGTGTGGATGATAAGGATGAATACTTGTATGCCGTGGTGGCCGATGGGGAGTATAGGTTGGTTCGATATCTTCTTTAATAAGTACGTAACATGGTGGAGCAGTCCTTTCTTTCCATATGATACGTCAGTTCGGGATAATATTAGAACAATGTTAGTTGTTTGTTGTCCTCAACACAATATCCTTTGATGGCCTCA
>CANQSM010000121.1 GCA_947626525.1 uncultured Phocaeicola sp.
GTTCTTTGTAAAGTTACAAAATATCTATCATATTGGCAAATAATTAGTTGACTAAATTCTGAATATCCCTAATTATTTTGTATGTACAAGTCCATATATTGATGATATTAAGGCGGAAAAGTTGAATTCGTTTATGAGACATTTCCAAAATAATTATGATTCATTTATGAAGATATCAGAAGCCACTAATCAGAAGATTGAAGGCTCTGCATTTTGGTGCTGTAATAATGTATACAATGGTTTTCCTTGTGAGGAGCATGACGAAAATGTTATATCCTGCATGAATAGATGGTCCAGAATTACGCGAGTGTTTCTTGCTGAGCAATAAATAGATGTATATAATTTATTATTATGTCTATTGCTTGGTATGTATGTTTGACTTATTAATAGAATTGAATATTTGTATTAGTCTTTTTTGTTTGTCCAAATAATTACTACCTTTGCCTTTGACCGCCTCAGATAGCGTAGTTTGTTTGTCTAAATAACAATGTAATTTAGGCAACTGCTTGAAAATAAGAATGAAACAATTTCTTCAACGAAGATGAGTATTAGCAACTTTTAATTGGCTTATATAATCAAATGTCAGCGCGATAAACAATTAAAATTTGTTTGTCGCGCTGGCGTTTTAAGGGCACAGTTCTTCATGACATCTATCGCATCACTGACGATGCCAATCACTGTTCCTATGGTTTTAGAAGAGTGATTTGAAACCTTTTCGCACAGTTTACGAAAGTCAACAACTTCATTGTCAACCAATCGGGGGTATAACTGTGGTTGATCCCCCTTTTTCCGCATGGGGATGGCAGTACCTGCCAACCTATATGAATCGTCATGGTTACGAATGTGTTTTGTTTGTTCCTTATATTTCCGTTCACCGTCCAGCGAACGCTGGACGGTCCATGCAGATAGGTGCATCGGCTTTCGCAGCTATCTAACTTCACCGTCCAGCGGACTGTTGGACGGTGAACGGTGCTTACTTGTTATTACTATGTAACCATCTTCCCTATGTCTTTAATATGCTTGCTCCGGATTTGAGATACCGTTGCCAATCCACCGCGCAACAGTGTTTTCCCTGAGACAACACAACCAAACCGCCAACCGTAGTAATAAACAAAGAACAGATAACAAGGCAAGCACCAGCATAATCCAACCGCCTTTCACAGCCATACTCACCAAATTCAACCCTGTTCTGCCACTACAACCGGAGTCAGCACCGGATTATCCACCCCTACAACCTCTGCCGTTTACCGCACGGCTTCTGCTAATAATAATGTCATATTCATCAGCGAAGGCAATTTTTATATTCTTCTATCGTTTTTTTCAATCCCAAATAAAGCGCATCACATATCAACGCATGTCCAATGGAAACTTCATCCAGCCAAGGAATCATTTCATGCATATACGCTAAATTCACCAGACTCAAATCATGACCGGCATTGAGTCCGAGTCCTATAGAACGGGCATGTTTGGCAGCAGCTACAAAAGGCGCGATAGCCACCTCCCTATCCTTTTCGTACATGCTGGCGTATGGTTCGGTATACAGTTCCACCCTATCCGTTCCGGCTTTTGCGGCATAATCGAGCATTTCCATATCCGTACCGATAAACACGGACGTACGTATTCCGACTTTCTTGAATGTATCAAGCACTTCCGAAAGGAAGTCCTGATGAGTCTTTGTATCCCATCCCGAGTTGGAAGTCAACTGATCGGGTCTGTCCGGAACCAACGTTACCTGAGCAGGTTTGGCTTTCAATACCAAATCAACAAACTCCTCACTAGGATACCCCTCTATATTAAATTCTGTTTTCAGGATTCCCCTCAAATCAAAAACATCCTTCCTGCGTATATGCCGCTCATCCGGACGGGGATGTACCGTTATACCTTCTGCACCGTAAGTCTCACAATCTAAAGCGACCTGCATTACATTCGGATTATCGCCTCCGCGCGCATTGCGCAACGTTGCGATTTTATTAATATTTACACTTAACTTTGTCATTTTTTCAAAAATATATTCTAAAAAGCGTATCTTTGCCCTATATATTTTGCAAAAATAATAGGATTTATGGAAAGGTTGCCCTTTTGCAAGGAAAAGAATTACAAAATTAATTTAGTAAACAGAGAAAACTCATGAAATTCGCCTTATTTGGAAATACCTATCAGACTAAAAAATCAGTCCATGCCGCCACCCTGCTTTCCACCCTTCACCACTATGGAGCGGAAACTTATATCGACAGAGATTTTTACCATTTTCTGCCGAAAGAATTAATGCGGAAATATCCTCCCAACGGTATCTTCGAAGAAGGAAACTTCGAGGCGAACATGGTGATAAGCATGGGCGGGGACGGCACCTTTCTGAAATCTGCCATGAGAGTGGGCAACCGCCATATCCCTATCTTGGGAATCAATATCGGACGGCTCGGCTTTTTGGCCGACATATCGCCCGAAGAAATAGAAGAGACCTTCCACGAAATATGTAACGGCTCTTATCAAGTAGAAGACCGCAGTGTACTATGTCTGCAAAACGAAGGAGTTCCTTTACAAAACTATCCGTATGCATTGAACGAGATCGCTATTCTAAAGCGGGACAGCTCTTCCATGATTAGTATCCGGACACATATCAATGGTGCTTTACTGACCACCTATCAGGCTGACGGACTGGTGATAGCCACCCCGACAGGTTCCACGGCCTATTCGTTGAGCGTAGGAGGCCCCATCATGGTGCCGCATGCCGGTACCATCGCCATCACCCCGGTAGCCCCACACAGTTTAAACGTACGTCCGATTGTGGTTCGCGATGATTGGGAAATCACACTCGAAGTAGAAAGCCGGAGCCATAATTTTCTGGTGGCAGTGGATGGACGGAGCGAAAGCTGCAAAGAGGGCACACGACTGACCGTTACCAAAGCCGACTATTGCATCAAAGTAGTAAAACGATACAATCACATATTCTTTAAGACACTTCGTGAAAAGATGATGTGGGGAGGAAGCTTGGTCGATTAGAAAGTTTTTTAGCATTGCAAAAAACACGCAATAGAAATTTACGAAAAAGTTCAGCAGAAATTTTCGTAAACTTTCTGCTGAACTTTTTTCGCATATTGCAAGAAGCTCCATCCACAAATATCAAACCAAATGCGCTATCAAGTCTTCGCATTCCCCATAAAGCATGTCGATGACGGGGATTTCAATCATCGTATAACAGCCTGGACGTTGTTTCATCGAAGCGCGTGCTACATTCACCAGCACCTGACCCGTAAGTGCCGGATTGTTAATCTTCATATTGAATTCGAGCAACTGGTTCTGCGTCTTTCCGGAAACTCCCTTGCGGATCAGGTTTACCCCGTGTCCCATATCCTTCAAGTCGTCCACGCAAGCCACTTGCATCACATGTGTCTCATCATTGGCAAAATACGCATCAGACTTGATAGCGGCAGCCACTTCTTCAAACTTATACCCTTCTTCCACCTCTATATATACCATACGACGATGAATACCTGTCCCGACAGGAATCGTCATAGACAATGCAGCCTTCACACCTTCAATCGCTTTCACGGCCACCGTATGTCCCATACTCATTCCCGGGCCGAAATTTGTATAACTGACTCCCTTCGGTGCCAGACTCTGCATCAACGTACGCACAATGGAATCACTTCCCGGATCCCAACCAGCCGAAATGATGGATACAGCCTTGTTTATCTTGGCCACCTCATCCAACGAACGACGCAAATCCACGATTTTCGTATGGATATCGAAACTGTCAACCGTATTGATTCCCAAAGCCAGACACTCTTTGGCATAGGCTTCCACACTACGTGTAGGAGTCGCCAAAATAGCCACATCCACCTCTTCCAACTCCTTGATACTTTTTACCACCGGATAAGCATTCAGTTCAGCAGGTCTGTTCTCAGCTCCGTTACGACGAACGACTCCGGCAATTTCAAAATCCGGTGCCACTTGAAGGGCTTCCAACGTGTAGTGCCCTATGTTGCCATATCCTACGATGGCTGCTCTAATCTTTTTCATCCTTTTTATCGATTTCAATTTACTATTTTCTTGTTTTTGCGCACAAAAATAAGCATTCTTCCTTACATTCACAATAAAACAAAAAAATGAAACCATCGTTACCGGACTATTGTTTCCGGAGATTCGGATTTTATGCTATCTTTGCGTCCGCATCAGACCAATAAGGAAACAATATGATTGAATACATCAAAGGAGACATTACGGAAATCACTCCGGCAACAGCCGTACTGGAATGCAACGGAATAGGATATATCCTGAATATTTCGCTAAACACTTATTCCGCCATACAAAACCTGAGCCGTACCAAACTATACGTTTACGAAGCCATTCGCGAAGACGCTCACGTGCTCTATGGCTTTTCGGACAAACAAGAACGGGAACTGTTTCTGCTGTTAATTTCAGTTTCGGGCATCGGAGGCAACACGGCCCGTATGATTCTCTCGGCCCTCTCACCCAATGAGCTTTGTGATGTTATCAGCTCGAGCAATGATAAGTTATTGAAAACAGTCAAAGGTATCGGACTGAAAACAGCGCAACGTATCATCGTAGACCTGAAAGATAAAATCAAAGTAACGAAAAGCAGTGCAGGAAACGAAATATTTTCACCACAAGCTTCTGAAGTTCAAGATGAAGCCGTTGCAGCTCTCACCATGTTGGGATTTCCTCAGGCTCCCTCGCTCAAAGTGGTGCAAACTATTCTAAAGGAAGAACCATCCGCTCCGGTAGAGAAAGTTATCAAGTTGGCTCTGAAAAGGTTATAAAAACAGATTGCGTCATGCACAGGTAAAAAGCTTGCCAGACTGCCTACCTGCCATGACGCAATAAATATGATTTACAATGCTAACCCCATCAAACATACACGATGTAATGTAACAACTTTGGCTACACAACGTCACAAGTGTCATACGCCTGTTTTATACAGGATTCGCATTCAGTCGCTCAGCTTCCGCTTCCTTCATTTTCTTCAATACCGATTCCTTCACTTTAAAGATGGTACCATGCTTGTGACCTTTAGGTATAGAGATTCGGTCGTCAGCAGGCGTAAAAGTTTGGAAATCTTTGGTAGAAACCGCCCCATATCTTCCTTGACGATACACATCGAAGTAGATAATCCATTCTTCTCCAAGCTTCACCGCACAAGGACCTTCCGAATAAGTAGGAGCAAACTTTTCCGTAGGATGGACAAACGGTCCCTCAGGCGACTCTCCGAACACACAGAACAAATCACTGAAACCCAGTTTACGATTATCTTTCAAAATGTACACATAATCTTTAGGCCCACGCTTCACCAGAAAACCGTCAATAGAGTTGAATCCCGGGTCATAATAAGGTTGCGTCGGAGCGAAAGTCTGAAAATCCTTGGTAGTGGTATAATAAGTACGATGGCTACCGTTTGTGCCTAGACTGTCGGCCGCCGTATAACACTCCGGACGAATGGCCGATGACCAGATAATCATATATTCTCCTTTTTCATCATCATAGAAAAGTTCGGGTGCCCACACATTATTAGTCAACGAATCAGCCATCACAGGAATTTTACGCTGCTCGCTCCAATGAATCAAATCTTTCGATGAAGCATATCCAAAACTTTTTTCACCGGACCAGCCAAGCGTCCACACCAAATGAAACGTACCGTCGGGACCTTGCAGCAACGAAGGATCACGCATCATAGAATTCGGACAATATTTCGGCTCTACCTCTTCGCCGGTAAAACTATTCACATACTTTGTTTTGTTTCCAATTTCGGGCTTCAGCCACGAGCCGGCCAGACTGTCCCAATGCAGGCCATCGTAACTGTACAGAAAATGTAATCCATCCAATGCCGGTTCCCGATGAGAGGTAAACATGTACACTTCTTTCTCCGGAACAGAACATGCCCCCAATGAACACAAAGCCGTCACCCCTACACAGGTTGCGACCAAAATAGTTTGTAAAGTTCTCATACTTAAGTTTATTATTAGTTTATTAAGAGTCTGTTTTCAAGTATCCCCAGTTCACGGAACATTTCCCCATAAAAAGCGGCTTTCTTTTCAAGAGTCAACGGATAAGCGCGCGAAGAAGATGGCATCCGGTAGAGCCTCATCTCCCTGTCACCCATCCGAAAGGGTATATAACCTCCCACGGGAGGCTGTACCATTCCAAACAAGGCACAAATCGTATCCGTCGCTTTCTGTCCGGTGGTACAAACAGCCCGACACTGGGGTATCTGCCGCAACAATCGTTCCACATCCGTAGGCTTCACTACCTCCAAATATTTGTCCGAGGCATTGTCCTGCAAGCGACGCACCGAAGAGGACGTATCATAGAAAGCCAATTCCCGTTCCTTAGCGAACGCCACTATCTTCTCTTTTTCGAAAGCCTTACGCAGTTTGTTCACAAAATAATCCTTGTCCCCATAAAAGAGGTAACCCATTATCCGCCACATATCATTCTGGAAGTTCGGATAATAAAATTCCATCGACCAGCGTTTCCGCTGCGGCGGAAAGCTCCCAAGCATCAACAATCGGGCTCCTTCCGGCAAGAAAGGCCGCAACGGGTGTTCTTCGACAGGTATTTGTACCGCATCCATAATGGCTCACTCCTTTGTCGGATCCTCCTTTTCGACCGACTCCTTTATCTTCCAGGTAATAAATTCTATCTTCCTGTTTACTTCCTGCCGCTCTTTTCTTATCTCCTCCATGGACGAAAGCACTTGCGCCAAAGCATAGACTTCGGCCACAGCTTTCTTATCCGCAGGGGTCATCGCCGTTTTATAAGAACGGTCTCCCCTATATTCCACTCGGACAGGTTTCTCCTTATTCAATACGATATAGCCGATTACCCCACCGTCTTTGCCAAGAGGATAATCAGCCTTTTCTATCTTCCAGCCCAAATCGGTCGTTTCATAAATATCGGCAGAAACCGGTGTTTCAGCATACGTATCACCGGAACTGACTTTCACGGATGTATGATGGATAGAACCAATCCCGCAATAAATGGATGTCAGTGTCATCACTCCTTTTTCACTCACCTGCGCACGCAAGAAAGTACGGTTTATATTCTTCTCTACCGTCTGTGACGGACTGAAATAGTTTCCGATTTCTTGATATACACTGTCTTTTTCCAACACGTAATGGCCTTTCATCGACTCAAACTCTTGTTGCTTTGCCTGCAACATACTGTCCAAATAAACCAAACCTTTCCGCTGTTCATCCAGTTCCACCTTCTGCATCAGCCTCACTCCCTGCTTACGAGCATCAAAAGCTTTCGGATAACGAATCCGGATACTGTCTATCTGAAGCTTGGCACGGTTGAAATCTCCCGCACGCCAAGCACTCTCAGCCTCTTGTAAAAAAGTTTGTGCCTTCTCTTCATCACCGTTGCCGCATGCCCCCCACAAACAAGCCACACACAACATTCCAATTATCTTTTTCATAGTCCTCCTTATCTAAAATCCTGATTAAAACTCAAACACCCTTCCAGAGCATCCTGTCTTTCCTTGGTCACTCCTCTTGTCCTCCGGCAAAAATACAATTTTATTCATTCCTTACCGAATTAAAGAAAGCCTTTTTTCGATCTATCGCCAGATAACGGAAGAAGAACTCCTCTCTTCTCCAAAAGCCGGAGGAATGCCAATTCAATTTCACGGACGAATGTCATCTGCCACGCAAACAACCGCCTCCCCAGTCATCTGTCGCACCCTCCGAATTGTATGGGGCACAAAACGAAGCGTAAATAGTAGGGTAGAGAGATGTTGGAGTTATTTATTTATACTTCAGCGTGTTGTGATAGAAAGACCGCGGGGCCGCCGTAAAACGAAATGTTTACATCGCTTTAATTCTGGTTTACATCTGGGCCTGCGTTGAGGCCGAAAAATTAGCGACTGATTTAATTCTGATTTACCCGTGTTTTACAAGAGGGCGGGGGAGTGGTGATCGTGCTGATGCACATATCAAAACAGCCCAGTACCGGCTTAAAATAAGTCTTATGCTACCTTTTTGCATCGAGGTGCTTACATTGTTCGGTCGCGATTAGTATGTCGTTTAAACACCCTTCTTGGGGCTCATTTTGGGGAGGCTTTTTGCCTCCTCTTTTTTTTGTCAAAATGTGGATTTTGGAAAGAGGGGTTACATGAGGGGTTACAGAGAGGGGTTACATTTTTATAGGAGAGGGGTTACAAAATAGGGTTTTTGGAGGGGCATACAGATAGGGGGAAAATTACCATATTTTCAACGATACACCCTAAAAAACGGCAGATAGATACCCCCAAAAAACACCATTTTTATATGATGACCTATTTGAAAGGCCTGTAAATAGGCGTTTTTGCAAAAATCCCGTGCAATAGGGAGGGGGGACACCTAATTTTAGGGGTTCACGGGGTATCGTAGGGAAAACATCTGGAATGCAGGTTACTCAAGCCTGATAA
>CANQSM010000122.1 GCA_947626525.1 uncultured Phocaeicola sp.
CGGACATGATCGGCACATATTTTTCCCTGCTTCGTGCAATCTCAATGTAGAGCTTGCGCACACAGCGGTCAATAATGGACTTCTGCCTTGAATTAAGGCTTTCCCCCATGCACTGTTCACACAGTCCGAGCATAAATTCGCCTTTTTCCCTTATCATGCCCTTACTGTCGTTAAGGTCAAGACTCCATACGTCCATATCAAGCGGATTGACATAGTTATCCGTATAGGTTGACATATTTACCACTGTACCGCCGTAAGTCTGTGCAATGTCAAAATATTCATTCATCGGATCAATGACGATAATCTCATCATTGCCGGATAAGAACACGTTGCCCATTTCCATTTTACAGAAAAATGACTTGCCCGAACCCGGAACACCGAACACAAAGCCGTTGCCGTTGATCAGCTTTTTGCGGTTCCCGATATTGATGTTCTTCGACACCTGATTGATACCGTAATAACAGCCCTGTTTGTCATTCAGTTCCTGCACGTTGAAAGGCATAAGCACCGCAAGGCTCTGTGTCAGCATGGTACGCATGGTTTCCACCTGTCTTACCCCAATCGGCAGTGCGGTATTTAAGGACTCCCTCTGCTTCAGATAGTGTTCCTCTATTGTGACGGAGTTGCGCTTTCCTATGGTTTCCACCGTCTCCGTCATGCTGTCAAGTTCCTCTTTCGTATCTGCCATAAGGATAATCGTTACGGACACATAATAAAGGCACTGGTCATTTTCCCTTACATCGTCCATGATTTCCTCAATCTCTTTTTTCTCAATCCGCTTGTTGTATGAGATTTCCGATGAAAAATCGTTGTTCTTATTCCTCACACGCTGCTGCTTGATGATGTCCGATTCAATGCCGAGGTATTTCTTCTGCAGAATCTTCGTTGTCATATCCTTTGGGATAGGCACAACATCAATGCTTGTAATGGAATGTACCGGAAGGCTTGTGATCTCATTCAGGAAACGGTCTGAAAGGCTGGACGGGTATTTCTTGATGAACAATGCACGGCAGAATTTCTTTTCATCCCTGAAATAATCAGGGTAAAACTGCATCATGCCGCCCGCCAGGTCATTGCGGAAGTCCGCACCGGCCTTTTTCGCCTCCCTGATGTCAAAGTCAAAGCTGCCCTCATCCCCTAAGTGGTAATAGTCATACAGCACCTTGATCCTCTCATTGCCGGACAGCGGCACAATCTCAGCCCCAAGCTCCCCGAATGCCTTATGCACCGACGCCTCAATGGTTGCAAACTGTGCCTTTGCCTCTTCAAAGTTTTTGCGTTCAATGGTAATGGTAAGGTAACGCTCCTGCTCTATGCCCTGTCTGCCCTCATGGATTTTCTGCTCCATGATGTCGTTGTAAATCCTGCGGAAACCGTCATAGCCGTCATCCTGCCGCTGTAAGAACACATAGTCCCTGACCTGTTCCATGTCCTTGTTCTTATTGTTGATTGTGATCTTGAAATTCACATCCAGCGAATTTAAAAACCTGCAGTACCGCTCAAAAATGTCGATCTGCTCTGTTTCATTTGTGGTAGTGTAATTGATGTCCTGAAAACGGTAGCACTTTGAGAAACGGTTCAAGGACGTACTGCGTCCTTTGGCTACTTCAAAAATGCCGTTCTCCGCCACCTTCATGATCTCAATAGTCTGTTGTATGGATTTCGGAGCCTTATAAAGCGGTTCACTTGCTTTTTTCAGTTCCTTGAATCCGTCTGCAAATAAGCCCAAATCTGACCTCCCTTTCTATGCCGTAAAAGGCATTGCAGCCGGAGAGT
Source organism: uncultured Phocaeicola sp. (assembly GCA_947626525.1). Taxonomy (GTDB): domain Bacteria; phylum Bacteroidota; class Bacteroidia; order Bacteroidales; family Bacteroidaceae; genus Phocaeicola_A. Next base: position 1,777 of record CANQSM010000122.1, read on the forward strand.
CCCGGCTGCATGATACCGGAACTTTCCGACCAATAAAGGTCAGTTATTCCATTTATAGTTGCTCCTGTTTATTCCCAGCGTCTTACCCTGTACACGATCACGCCGACTGCGGCTGCAATGACTGCCAAAACAGCCACGATTTTAACTGATTTCTTTTTCATGTGCCTGCCTCCTTTTTTATGCGTCCTTTAATGCTTTGCCCTGTAAATGACCATGCCAATAACGGCTGTCACTGCTACTGCGATGATCCCTGCTGCTGCCTTCACTGTTTTCTTTTTCATTCTCATTTCCTGCCTTTCTTATTCTTTTTGCTGTTTTTCTTTTTCCCGCTGCCTTTATCTGCACCTTTCTTTTTATCCGTCTTTTTCCCCGCTTCCTCCTCCATGCGGATTTCACGGATTGCTGCCTCCCCTTCGGTGGATACATAGGCAAGCGGGCGGTTCGCAAAGAGCATACGCATCTTTCTCCCCATATACTCATAGAAACCCATCCCGTTAAAGGAATAGAACCCGCCAAGCGCTATCGGGGCGGCAACCGGGATTGCCACATATACACTGGGGGTAAGACCGATATAACGGTATAACAGCAGGACAATCCCGCCGCCCGCTGCAACCGACGCCACGGAGAAGATAAGCTGCTTTGCCGTCAGCCCCATGACAACGGATTCCTTGTAGCGGTCAATATCCTTGTTGATTTCAATTACCATCTTTTACACCTCCTGAATAAGTTCCTTATCTGCTCTTTTCCTTTTTCTGCGGCTTGCAGCTATCACCCGGCATAAGATATGGTTTTTCCCTGTTTTCCATGACATGGGTATGATACCCCATGATTTTCAGCGCCTTTTGCAGTTCAGGAATGTGTGCCGGATCGGGCTGGCACACGCCAATCTTCATATACAGCATAAGGTCCCCATACCATGCCTCCCCCTCAAAATTGTCTGCCCGGAAAAAAATATCTTCTTGTATTTCTTCCAGCGGCTTCTTAAACTCCTCACGGTATAGTCTGCCGGAATCACAATCCGGTGTATCGCTGTTACTCAAAGCTGCCTCCTTTCCAGCCTGTGGGAATTTTCCTATTCCCTACCTGCTCTTTTCTTTCTTGTCCTGTTTCTTATCCAGCCCGTTTTCCTGCTCATATGCCGCCATCCCGTCCGGGCAGAGTACACGCATCTTTTCCATATCAAACAGATAAAGGGGATAAGTGCAGTAGCCGCTCTGCTGCTCCAGTCCGGTAAACTCCGCAATCCCGTTTTTCACAAGGAAATCCTCAAGCTCCGGCATGTTGTTCGTATCCACAAAGGCACAGTAGGGCGGGACGGAATTAAGCAGGTTGACCGTCACACTGCCGTAAGGTTCCGGGAAGCCGTCCTCCACTGTTGTCATCCCCACACAAAGGCTTTTGTTGTCCACGTAAGTGCTGACTGTCAGCGTTACATTCTCCGTAGTCCCAAAACGGGTTTTCAGTTCCAGCGTCCCCTTTGTTTTTTCTTCCTGTTCATTTCCCTCTGCCCGCCTTGTTTCCGCTTCAACTGGTGCATATTCTGAGCCGTTCCGCTCCATGATCTCCGCAAACTGGCAGATATGGTACAGATGGCTGCCGACTTCCGTATGATATTCGTCGATATAGCGGCAGACGTACTCTGATTTTTCTCCCCTTGTATCCGTAACCGTTATATTTTCGCCATCTGTAATGCGGAAAAGTTCATTATACCTGCTGTCAATAAACCGGATGCCCTTCTCTGCCTCCTTGATATGGTGGTCCAGCCATTCTTTCACATAACAGTGGATTTCCACATTGTCATTATCTTTTGCCGGATTGCAGCGCATCAGGTAGGCATACTTTTCTGTATCTGCACGGAAACCATACTCTGTTGCATCTTTCCCCTGAAAAGCGTTCTGCGGATGCCCGGCTGCATATTCCCTCATCGTATCCAGATTCTGCAAAAATCCGTCTTTATCAGAACACAGGATATGCAGGAAGTTTTCCAATCCTTCCTCAAATTCCCCTGTTTTCCATCGTTCATTTAAGTCATAGAATCTGGAATAAAACTCCCTATCCGACTTGTAACCCCCGTGCATTACTCCAATGCTTCCTGTCTGCATACTTATCTGCATACTCTGTTCATAGGCATACTTCCGTTCTGCTTCTGTCAATGGTCTTATTTCCATACTGCCCTCCTTATAATCCTAATGCCTTGCTGGTAAGCGACTGCGCCCCTTTCACGCTTCCTACGGTAAGGGCAATCGTAAAGGTCATCTCACACAGGTAGATCAGCGTCTTTGCCCAGTCCGAATAGCTGCCCGTAAAGGACGGAAGCCCCGCACTGATAAACGCATTGCACAGCATGATTGCCAGCGCCATCGTGACCGCCTCAAACACCACGGATAAGAAATATTTGGCGTAGGTGCTTGCCGTGTTCGCCACGTTCCGGTTGCCCGCCAGCGTGGAAAATGCAATGGAGCCGATTGGCACAATGACCATGATTTTCAGGAAACGGAAGTACACCGCGTATATCATGAAAAAGCCGCAGATAATGACAATCACGCTTAACAGCGCTGCCAGTATCAGCATGATAAGCCCCTCACCGAAGCCTAAATTCTTTATGACATCTGCCTGTGCGCTGTCAATGGTAAGCGTGGTATAACTCCCCGCCGACAGTGCGTTCACGAGGTTTCCGATTGTATTGAAGAATGCCTTCATGATTGTCACGTTGTTTGCCACGAGCCATTCCGAAAGTCCAAGCCTTATCAGCATACGCAGGATCACCTCGAAGCGCATTTCCTCACGCACATCCACGCTCTCCGAGCAGAACCCTATCACGAAGAACAGCACAACAAGCGAAGAACCCACCGCCACGAATACAGGCTCCACGCTTTCCACCAGTGACCACGGACCGCCGCCCTTAAAACTTACCGGGGACTGCCCCAGCAGGGCAAATACAAGGCTTACCTGATTGTTCCAGAAACCGAACACCATCTCAAGGAGGTCCAGTATCTTTTCCCCCAGTTTAAAAATATCCACTTAATCCTCACCTCTTTCCTTTCCGGGAAAGGGCAGTTTTGCCCGCCCTCCCCTGCTGCTGTTTTTTCTTAGAAGCCGAGAAAAGTGAGGACTGTGGAAATGCCTGCCATCATAACCCCGGCTACAATTCCCTTGAGCGCCGAGTTCATGGTGGAGGAATCCTGCTGCTGGTATGCCTGCGCAAACTCCATGACATTCTTTGCAAGGATGATGACGCCTACCGCACCGATGACCGCAATCACGAGCGTCTTTAAGTTGTCAAGGGGCTGTGTGATTGCACTTGTGCCTCCGCCTGCCGCAAGCACTGTCATGGGCATTGCATTGACCGCAAAGTATGCCGCACCGCAGAATGCCGTCACTGCCTTTTTTGCGCCTGATAACCTGCCCTTTCCTGCCTTTGCCCCTGCCGCCTGTGTACCTGCTGCCATTGTCTCTGAAATAACCTCTGTTCTACGCATAAAAATAATCTCCTTTTCATTTTGGTTTTTAATTGTTTTTTGTTGCTCTATCAAGACGGAGTTTCCCCCGGAATACTGTTTAATCGGGCTTTCCCCGATGCGCTGCTGCTTTAACCGCCTCCTTTCCATTGGGGGCTGTCCCTAATTCCCCGAATGCCGCACTGTCTGGAAGGTCTTTCTGATCTCCCGCATCTTTATGACATCCGTTTCCGGGTAGAATACCGCCAGTATGGTCTTTGTTGGCATACCGAGTGCAATCATCTTATGCAGCTCGTCTTTCTGCTCTTTGGAATACTTCCACTGCGCCATACGGTTCATGATCGTATCCTCGCCTTCCAGCCTGCGCCCCGCTGTTTCCTGTCCCGGTACAGCCCCTTTTGCCGCCTGCCCCGCTTCCGGCTGTGCTGCCTCCGGTTCCGGTCCATCTTCCTGCGCATACATGAGTTCATTGTCCTGTTCCCTGTTAAGCTGTTCCTTTTGTTCCTGTTCTTCCATGCTGGTGAAGCGTTTCTGCATCCCGGCGTCAGTGAGAAGCTCAAAGTCCCCGTATTCGATTTTGTCAATATAGACATTTTCGCCCTTCTTTTTCAGCGCCTCATAATAGGAAAGCGCCTTCGGCGTCAGCAGCCTAAAGGGCTGCGCCTGTCCGCCGCCCCTGCCTCCCGGAACATGGACATACGGTTTCCCCTTCCCGTCAGCGGTCTGGTCAAATGCCGGATGCCCGAACGGTATGAACTTGCTGTCCATGATCGGATCAAAGCCACGGATAAAGATAATGCATTTCTTATTGTCCAGTTTTCTCACTTCGTCCGGTGTGAACAGTTCCCTGCCAAGCACATCGTAATTGCGTGAGGAACTCCCCTGCCTGCCCTTTGTCTCGCCGCTTGATTTCTTGTCAATCGTGCCTTTGCCAAGCAGCTCCGACACATATTTGTGCGTACTCTGCTCATTGCCGCCGAGATAGATGAACGTGTCGCAGTTGCCCGGTATGGTTTCCCATGTATCCTTGAAAAGCGCCTTTAACTGGGCGAAATTCTGGATAATGATGATGCTGGAAATCTCCCTTGACCTCATGGTGGAGAGCAGGGAGCAGTAATCATCCGGCAGTGCGACATTTGCAAATTCGTCCAGCATGAAGGTCACATGGATCGGGAGCCGCCCGCCGCAGTTGAAGTCCGCCTGATAGTACAGCTCCTGAAAAATCTGTGTATAAAGCATCCCGATGATGAAGTTGTAGGACTTGTCGGAATCCGGTATGACGCAGAAAAGCGCCGTTTTCGTCTCCCCGTCCCCGTTCACGCCAATCCCAAGTTCCGCAAGGTCAAGGTCATCCCTTGACAGGAGGCGGAGCACCTGCTTGTTTTCCAGAAAGGCAAGCCGGGAGTTTGCACTGATGATGATAGAACGGACGGTATCGCCCGCACCACGCATACACTTGTTGTACTGTTTTACCGCAGGGTGAGCTGAGCCTAATTTTGAAGTCTCCTCAAGGAATTTCATGCGCACATCCAGCCTTGAGGGTTTATTCTGTTCCGTCACTTCCGCCTCCCCCAAAAGCTGCAGGACCGTCTCAAAGTTCCTCCTTGCGGGCGGCTCTTCCAGCCACACATAATAAAAGATTGCCTGTAAGAACAGCCCTTCCGCCTTTTCCCAGAACGGATCGGAAGGCGTTGCGCCCTTTGGCGTGGTGTTGCTGATAAGGTTCGTGATCAGCTTCACCACGTCCGTTTCCTCACGGATATAGGAAAAGGGATTGTAACAGTCCGACTTTTCCATTTCCAGAAGGTTTATGACCTTTACGCTGTAACCGTTGTTTTTTAACATCTCCCCGCAGCTTCGTAAGATTTCCCCTTTGGGATCGGTACAGATAAAGGAACAGTTATGCGGCATCTGCATCAGGTTCGGCTTTACCTCATAAAAGGTCTTTCCTGCACCGGAACCGCCGCATATCAGAATGTTCCCGTTGAGTTTCAGCCGCCTGAAATTCAGCGACATTTTCACGTTCTGGCTCAGAATGCGGTTGAAATTCTCGTCTTTATCCGCAAGTATTTTGTTTGCCATTTTCGGTGATTCAAACCTTGCCGTTCCAAATTCCTTGCCCGGCATGAAATTCCGCTGGCTTGTGACATACATTAAAAGGGCGGTAGCATAGACAATTAAGGCTATCACTACCGCTTTTAAGGTTGTTTCATTATAATAATTTGCAAATGGTTCAGCGCACACACGGTTGAAAGACTCCAGAAAGGCGTTCATTTCCATTCCCGGCTCCCATGCCCCGTTTAGGAGATACCCCGCATAGGCGCTGAGCAGCGCCCCCAATATAACGAACCATACGGACACTTTTTTCTTGTTCTGTACCATAGGCGGCTACCTCTTTTTCGGTGCAGGCGCTTTTTTCGGTGCAGGCTTTTTCTTCCTCATATATTCCTTTTCCTTTGCCTTCCGCTCCGCCTCTGCATAGCGTTTCCGCACCTCTGCGCTTACACTGTCATAATGACCTTCATACAGGTCTTTCCCCTTCATGGTTGCGACCACCCGGTTGTCTGCCGAATAAATCTTGTAATCCTTGTCACGGTCAAGGAAAGTCAGGATTGTCCTGCCGTCATGGATTTCCATTGCCTTGTCCTTGCTGATCCAGACATACCTCGCATTTTCGCCCCATGTCCCCGGTATCCTTGTCTTTATGGCATGGTCATTTTCCTCCGTTATCAGTTTCTTTGTAATGGTAATGTCAGTAAGGTCAGGGTTGTGTGCGGCGGCTACTGCCTGCATACGCTGCGCAAGCTCCCGGTATCCTTTCATGCGGCTTAAAAACATTTCCTTATCCATAATGACTCTGTGCTGCCCGCCTTCCCCTTTGGAAAGTACGCCGATCCGCTCAAGCTGCCCCACTACTTTTTCCGCCTGCCCGTTTTCAAGGCTGAAATTTTCCTTTACCTCCTCCACACTGATGCTCTTTTTCTCCATCGCATAGCTGCCGACTTTCTCAATCAGCCCGTCAAGCGCTTCCCCCGCCCTTGCCGCTTCCTCAGTGTGGAGGTTTTGAGGGGACCTGTCCCCTCTTTTCCCATTTTTCTGTCCTTTCAGGAAGGACAGCACCTTATCCATTTCCTTTTCGTCCCCGTTTTTCAGGTAATCGTCAAACGTGGCAATCCT
>CANQSM010000123.1 GCA_947626525.1 uncultured Phocaeicola sp.
GTGGCGGTAGGCTTCAAAAACCGCTCACACTTCTTCAGTGCGTTCAAACGGCAGTTTGGCGTGTCACCGGGAGGAATAAAAGAGCCGAATCTCTCCTTCTGCTGAAAAACTTTTCTATCCTTGCGGCCGCCATGGCGAATTTAATAAAAGAAAACCTTACTTTTTCCTTTCTTTTTCTTCTTCCTGAGACAAACGGAATGAAGTATAAAGTTCCAAGAAAGCCGCAATGGCCAAACAGATTATCCATTCGTTATGCTTACCGGTAAACATAAAAAAAGCCGTCATCAGTAATAACAATGCCCCAAATATCTGCTGCCGACGAAGACGGCGGATAATGACACTGGGACCTTCATAGCGTTCCATCAACTGCGGGATAGCAAACAGTACGGCCCCTACGGAATAAATGATAGGGGATCCCAGCCATCCGGTTATAAACGAACCAGCTCCTGCCAGTATAAGCACACCTCCCATCACGGACATAAACGAACGTATCTTCATAATCAATGATCCTCCTCAAATATATAAATATCTTCGTCAGGGTTCTTCATCAGATATTTCTCACGGGCAATCTTTTCGATGGCTTCAGGATTCGTATTCAGCTCATTCAAACGCTCCGTGTCTTCCTCATACATTTTCTTGTATTTGGCGATTTCTTCATTCAAGTCATGTATCTCACGCTCATGCGCAAAACGGCGAAGAAGATTATTCTCATCAAGAAATACAATGATAATCAGGAAAGTAGAAAGTGTTATCAGGTATTTATGCCGACAGACATAATAGAAAGCAGACTGAAGAAACGTTATGAACTTGCCCATATCTAATCAATTAACTTTTTGCAAAGATAGAAATATTTCTATTCCACACATCTACAAAACCGATATTTTAATGTACATTTGCAACAAACTGAGAAAAAACAAGATCTCTACATGGAAAACTATATTGTTTCAGCCAGGAAGTACCGTCCTTCCACTTTTGATTCGGTGGTGGGACAACGGGCACTTACCACGACCTTGAAAAACGCCATAGCCACTCAGAAACTGGCTCATGCCTACTTGTTTTGCGGTCCCCGAGGGGTAGGAAAAACAACTTGTGCACGTATCTTTGCCAAAACCATCAACTGCCTACATCCCACGAAGGACGGAGAGGCCTGTAACGAATGTGAGTCATGCCGTGCGTTCAACGAGCAACGTTCATACAATATTCACGAACTAGATGCCGCTTCCAACAACTCGGTCGAGGACATTCGCTCGTTGATTGAACAGGTACGCATACCGCCACAAATCGGCCACTATAAAGTATACATCATCGATGAGGTGCACATGTTGTCGCAAGCAGCATTCAATGCGTTTTTGAAAACATTGGAGGAGCCTCCTCATCATGCTATCTTTATCCTGGCCACTACCGAGAAACATAAAATATTACCAACCATCCTGTCACGCTGTCAAATATACGACTTCAACCGTATCAGTGTAAACGATACAGTGGAGCATTTGCAATATGTGGCACAGAAAGAAGGAATCCAATCCGAACCTGAAGCTTTGAATGTAATCGCCCAGAAAGCAGACGGCGGAATGCGTGACGCCCTCTCCATCTTCGACCAAGTGGTCAGCTTCACCAACGGGCATATCACTTACCAGCGTGTCATCGAGAACCTGAATGTACTGGACTACGAATATTATTTCCGCATTACAGACTGCCTGCTTGAAAACAAGGTGCCGGAAGTCATGCTATTGTTCAATGACATTCTGAACAAAGGATTCGACGGCAACCATTTCATCACAGGACTGGCTTCCCACTTCCGCGATTTGCTGGTAAGCCGGGATGCGGTCACCCTGCCTTTACTGGAAGTAGGCGCAAGCGTTCGGGAAAGATACCAAGCACAAGCTCAGAAATGCAAACCGCAATTTCTATACAAGGCAATGAAACTTTGCAACGATTGTGATTTGAATTACCGCGCCAGCAAAAACAAGCGTTTTCTGGTGGAGCTGACACTTATACAAGTAGCCCAGCTGACGGCGGATGAAGACTCGGCTTCGTGTGGGCAAAGCCCTACGAACACATTAAAACCCCTATTCAAGCAACAAGCTGCCCCGACAGCTTCGAACCCTGCGCCCCAGGCAAAAGGTTCCGTTGCACCGGCCGCCCCTCCCCATGCGGCCACACCGGTCTCCACCCCTCCGGCTTCTACTCCAACGGCAGCGCCCGGTCAGACTCCCGCATGGCGTAAAAGTCCCATACCGGAACAGAAAGAAGAGAAAAATACTCCCAAGGTAGACCCGAATACAATCGGTATTTCCATCAAACAAGCTCTGAAAAAAGCGGAGGGAACCGTTCCGCCATCCCAACCGGCGCAAACACAGCCGGAGCCCAACCGGACCATTACCCAAGAAGAACGTCCTTTTGAAGAAAAGGATTTGACATACCACTGGTTCGAATTCGCCAATCTACTGCCGGCAGAGGAAGCCGCAACCGCAGGACGCATGAAAAACATGAAATTGAAACTGCTCGATGAAACGACGTTTGAAGTAGCCGTAGACAATGAATTAGTGCAGAAATATATGTTGGAGATGGTTCCAAAGATAGAACAACACATGCGGGCCAAATTACACAACAGCCGGATTACCATGCGAGTCAGAATCAGCGCTCCGCAAGAAACTGTACGCGCATACAGCCGAGTGGAACAATACCAAATGATGGCACAGAAGAATCCATATCTGCAAAGGCTGAAAGAGGAGTTCGGACTGGAACTTTCTTAATACAGATAACAGATGCGGCAACATACATCTACGCACAGGCAGCAACAATGTGTTGGGAAGATGGCAAGTCTACCGAACTTTCCTACTTTAAATCATGGTTCATCAAACGATATGCCGCCAGCTCTTCATATTTCGTCCCGGGACGACCATAGTTAGCGTACGGATAGATGGAAATGCCCCCTCGCGGTGTAAAGATTCCCGTCACCTCAATGTATTTGGGTTCCATTAAAGCGACCAAATCCTTCATAATCTTATTCACGCAATCTTCATGGAAATCACCATGATTGCGAAAACTGAACAGATATAGTTTTAAACTCTTGCTCTCAACCATTTTCCTATCGGGCAAATAACTGATACGCATCTCCGCAAAATCCGGCTGCCCGGTAATAGGACACAGACTGGTGAACTCCGGACAATTAAAACGTACCCAATAATCATTATCAGGATGTTTGTTTATAAAGGTCTCCAGCACTTCCGGCGCATAATCCTGCCTGTACTCCGTTTTTTTCCCTAAAGCCTGCAAAGGCTCGTCTGCTCTTTCACCCATAATTGTATTCTTAATTTTATTCATATCTTTACTAAAGTCTCCCTCCTCTCTGACATGCCTACGATATAAAAACAACCTCCAATAAAGAAAAGGGGGATTAAGTTTTATCACTTATCCCCTTTCATTACTCTATTAATCGAATTATTTATTTAGCGGGATTCTTGATAGTAGTTTCGGATTCATGGTCTAAAAACACCTACCCCTCGGCAAGTAAATAATCGTAGAGATTATCTATTAGCGGAAAGAGTGGGATTCAAACCCACGGAACGGACAAGCCGTTCACCGGATTTCGAGTCCGGCCCATTCGGTCACTCTGGCATCTTTCCGAGGGCAAAAGTAATACTTTTTGCCAATTGTTGTTCTATTAATAAAGAATTTTTTTATTGATATTCTTTGCTTGCCAAGTATTTTTCCAATCCTTCGCGACGTAAACGGCAAGCCGGGCAATGGCCACATCCGTCACCGGGGATTCCATTATAACAGGTCAGCGTTTCTTTCCGTATCAAATCCAACACTCCTAAGTTATCGGCCAAAGCCCATGTTTCAGCCTTATCTATCCACATCAAAGGAGTATGAATAACGAACTGTTCATCCATAGCTAAGTTCAACGTCACATTCAGTGACTTGATAAAAATATCCCGGCAATCAGGATAACCGCTGAAATCTGTCTGTGACACCCCTGTAACAATATGATTAATCCCTTTTTCACGGGCATATACAGCCGCAATGCTCAGAAAAAACAGATTTCTTCCCGGCACAAACGTATTCGGGAAACCATCCGCCGGCTTTTCCTGATCCATCACAATTGAAGTATCCGTCAAAGAATTCGCACCTAAATGTCCAATAAAAGAGACATCCATCACCTTAAACTCCACCTCTGCATTCTCCGCTATACGACGTGCCAACTCTACCTCATTCTGATGTTTCTGCCCATACAAAAAACTCAGAGCATACACTTTCTTAAAATGCTTTTTTGCCCAAAACAAACATGTAGTAGAGTCTTGCCCACCACTAAACACAACCAGAGCCTCTTCTTTATTCATACTATCTATCTTAATGATTTGTTATTTGCCAATCAAAGGTCCTTCACTCTCAGAATATTGTAAGATATGCCATCATCATATACATCACTTCCATCTTCTTTCTTGATAAAATTCACGACTCTGACAGTTACCGGAAGCACCAATATCTCATAAAGGGTTTTAGCCACAGCTTGTATCAGCATCATCCCCAATAAATCATTTACAGGAACCAATCCGCCAAAAGCGATAGGAAAAAAGAGAATTGAATCCGCACCTTCTCCAGCTAATGTAGAAAGGACGGCCCGAACAGAAAAATGCCTGCCATTGGAAGCCAGTTTCATCCGGCTCATTACATAAGCATTCAGAAACGAACCCGCTAAAAAAGCAATCAAACTAGCTACAGCTATACGGGGAGCCAGGCCAAAAACAAAATTAAAAGCCTCTTCACCTTTCCAAAAAGGAGCCGCCGGCAACCAGACAGCCACTTGAGACAAGCATACGACCAGAAAATTCATTAAAAATCCCATCCAGATAATCAAACGGGCTTTCTTATACCCCCAGACTTCAGCGATGCAATCACTAATAATGTAGGAGATGGGAAAAACAAGGAAACCGGCAGTAATGGGCACATTTCCCAATAAGACAACTTTCGTTTCCAAAAAATTAGATGCCACAAGGCATACACAAAAAAGAATCCCCAACATCATGAAGGAGACGGATACTGTATTAGTTTTCATTTTTTCTTGTTTTTTACGAGGTTTAGCCAAGCACTCGTCCGCCCAAAAGCGGAAAAGCAATTACTCCATAATTGAGGCAGCAAAGGTAATGTTTCTTCCGGATTCAAAAAAATATTTTTCCTAAACTTTTCTTATTCCATAACGAAGCAATGCCGTCCTCTCCCATACAATCCGGATATTCCATTTACTCCATACACCCACTTAATCTTATCCTTATATCGGCGAAAAATCCCCTTTTATCGCAAAAAAGAAAACAATATGAAAGAAAAAACAGCCCCAGATTTGTATCATTGAAAAAGAATATGTTACTTTACGCAAACAGATTGGGGGTTAACGAATCTTCGTTTTCCATCAAAAAGAAACTTGTAAAGTAATATCCAATGAAGTCCCAATTCGTAAAACAGGCCTCAGGCATGCAAAGAACATGGATATGTAAAGTATGTCATTTCTATCTCAATGGTTTCCGCGCCATGACATGGGGTAGAACTCTTTGGGCGTTAATACTAATCAAGCTATTTATCATGTTCTTTATTCTGAAATTCTTCTTCTTTCCTTCTTTTCTGAAAGACAAGGAAGACAAACCGGAATATGTAGGAAACGAACTAATCCAACGGGCAACCGTTCAGCAAGAAACATAAACCTAAAAACTAATTTAATATGATTGAAAACATTGACACCTCCTTGATAGATTGGTCGAGAGCCCAATTTGCACTGACAGCCATTTATCATTGGTTATTTGTTCCCCTGACATTGGGACTCGCCGTTATAATGGGTATCATGGAAACCATTTATGTAAAAACGGGCCAAAAGTTCTGGAAACATACAACCCAGTTCTGGATGAAACTTTTCGGCATCAACTTTGCTGTAGGAGTAGCTACCGGGTTGATTCTTGAGTTTGAATTCGGAACAAACTGGAGCAACTATTCATGGTTTGTGGGAGATATATTCGGAGCCCCTTTGGCCATCGAAGGCATTCTGGCATTTTTTATGGAAGCCACTTTCATTGCTGTCATGTTTTTCGGATGGAATAAAGTAAGCAAACGCTTCCATTTAGCCTCCACTTGGCTGACAGGAATTGGAGCAACACTTTCAGCCTGGTGGATATTAGTAGCCAATGCTTGGATGCAATATCCTGTAGGAATGGTATTTAATCCTGAGACAGTACGCAATGAAATGGACAACTTTGTTGCCGTTGCCCTTTCTCCTGTAGCCGTCATGAAGTTTTTCCATACCGTACTGAGTAGCTGGATAGTAGGTGCAGTATTTGTAATCGGAGTCAGCTGCTGGTATCTCATCCGGAAACGGAATCAGAAGATGTCTCTTTCCAGTATTAAAATTGCCACATTTGTCGGATTATTCGCATCCCTTATCACAGCATGGACAGGTGATCAGTCGGGCTATCAAATAGCTCAGACACAGCCCATGAAACTGGCTGCCATAGAAGGACTTTATGAAGGCGGCAACGGGATGGGACTGACGGTTATAGGCTTGATTAATCCGGATAAACAAACATATGACGATGATATAGAACCTATTTTATATGATCTGAAAATGCCTAAACTCCTCTCCTTTCTCGCGACACGCCGATTAGACGGTTATGTACCAGGCATACGCAATTTGATAGAAGGCAACTATCCTCTTCCAGATGGAAGCAAGGCCCTGTCAGCTCAAGAGAAAATAGCTTCCGGGAAAAAAGCCATTGCGGCCCTGGACGCTTTCCGGAATGCCAAAAGAGAAGGAAACAAACAAGCAGAAACCAAGGCTCGGGAAATACTTCAGCAAAATATCGCTCATTTCGGTTATGGATACATTCAGAAAGCGGATCAATTGATACCAAACGTTCCGCTTAACTTTTACGCTTTTCGTGTAATGGTAGGACTGGGGGCATATTTTATTTTGCTCTTCCTCGTCATCTTGTTTATCACGTACAAAAAAGACCTCACTCGTATGAAATGGCTACAATGGCTATGCCTGCTATCCATTCCTCTTGCTTACTTAGCCAGTCAAGCCGGATGGGTAATCGCCGAAACAGGACGCCAACCATGGGCTATCCAAGACATGTTGCCGACTTGTGCCGCCGTATCACGCTTACAGACAGGTTCCGTGCAACTAACCTTTTTCCTATTCCTTATCTTATTCACCGTTCTGCTCATTGCAGAAATCAACATTATGCTGAAAGCCATAAAAAAAGGGCCAGAGGGAGAAACAACTACTAACATATAAAAGCAGAGATTATGGAAAATTATCTATTTTTACAACAATATTGGTGGTTCATCGTATCATTGCTCGGTGCCATTTTAGTGTTTCTATTATTTGTCCAAGGAGGCAACTCCCTCTTATTTCAATTAGGAAAGACAGAAGAGGAACGTGCCTTGCTCATCAACGTAACAGGCCGCAAATGGGAATTTACCTTCACAACACTGGTTACTTTCGGAGGAGCCTTTTTTGCCTCTTTCCCCCTGTTCTACAGTACTAGTTTTGGAGGAGCCTACTGGCTTTGGATGCTGATATTATTCAATTTTGTATTGCAAGCTGTCTCCTACGAATTTCAGTCCAAACTTGGAAATATATTAGGGAAAAAAACGTATCAGACATTCTTGATTATCAATGGATTCGTCGGACCAATTTTACTTGGAGGCGCCGTGGCAACCTTCTTTACAGGTTCCAATTTCATCATAAACAAAAGTAACATGGGCAATGAGCTAATGCCTGTTATCAGCAGCTGGGCTAACGGTTCACACGGATTGGACGCCTTGCTGAACATTTGGAACGTGATATTAGGTATAGCCGTTTTCTTTCTGGCTAGAATCTTGGGCTGCCTTTACTTTATTAACCGCATAAATAATGCCCCATTAGTGAAACGCTGTCGGAAAAACTTACGAACAGACACGCTTGCCTTTCTCATTCTATTTCTGGCTTTCGTAATCCGTACGCTCATCAGCAATGGATTCGCCGTCAATCCAGACACACAGGTCATCTACATGGAACCATATAAATATCTGAACAACTTTTTGAAAATGCCTGTCGTTGCCGCCTTATTTAGGGATATTCAGTTAAAGGCTGCAGATGACGGCTGCAGAATCTTGCGAGACTCCTATAAATGCCAGAAAAC
>CANQSM010000124.1 GCA_947626525.1 uncultured Phocaeicola sp.
CCTGCCAGCACGCGGGTGAGTTGCTCGATAGCTGCCTTCGACGAGGAATACACGAGCTCGCCCTGCAGGTTGAGCGGTACGGCCACGGTGGAGTAGTTGACGATACGCCCCTGCTTGCGGCGCATCATGTACTTCGCCACCTCGCGGCTCATGAGGAAGGTCCCGAGGAAATTGGTCCCCATCACTTTCTGCGCGGTGGAGCCGGGGGTCAGCAGCACGTGGTTCATGGAAGCGATCCCGGCGTTGTTGATGAGCACATCGATGCGCTGCTGCTCCTTGTGGATCCGGCGCACCCAGGCGATGACGGCTTCCTCATCCGCCACGTTGAGGCAGGTGTGGTGGTAATTGGGATGGGAAATGTCACAGGCGCGCCGGCTGCAGCCGTAGACGATGTCTCCCTCTTCGAGATAACATTGCGTCAGGTAATTCCCTATACCCTTACGCGTGCCGGTGATGACGATGACCCTGTCCATATCAATCAGTAATGCCTAATTGGTCTGCTATGTGGTTGCAGAGTGCGCCTATCGAGCGGAACGGGCTGATGCGTGTAGACATGGAAGTCTCCGATGTGAGCGAGATGTTAGCTCCCGCATCGTTCAGGGCCATTTCAATGTCGATGATAACACTGACCAGTCCCAGAGAATCCAGGAAGCTGTTACTCCCGAGCATCGGCGTATTTCTCGTCAATTCCGGCACGTCTTTCCCATTCTGTTCACAGTAATCCCGGAGGACGTCCATGATGATCTGCTGTATATCGTCTTTAGTCATAGTGGTGGCTTGTTTAGTTGGTGTGATTAATGATAATGGTTGGGGTTGCCCCCGGTCGTTCATCCGTACTGTCAGAATCTGAAGTAGATGAAGGGGTTGTAGGTGGATGCGGCGATGGAGGCTGCCGACAGGATGAAGAGCGCGAGCAACCACAGGTTCACCGCCGCTATCCGCAGCTGGCTCCTCCCCTCCACCTCCAGCATCTTGCTGCACAGTGGCGCCGAACAGACGATGCCCACGGTGAGAGCGATGATTTCGATACGATCCACGTAGTAGATGAGGTGGTACATGGTCTCTCCTTTCTCCGCGCCGAACATGGTCAAAAGGTAATGCCAGGCGTAATTCATGGTGTCTGACCGGAAGATGACGAGTCCCAGCATGATTACGAGCATGGCATAAAAATGCTGCAGCGCCTTGCCTCCGATGCTCTTTCGATCTCGATTCCATCCGGTCAGGGTCTCGATGAAGATGAAGAAGCCGTTATAAAGCCCCCACACGATGAAGGTCCATCCGGCGCCATGCCAGAAGCCGGTCGAGAACCAGACGATGAAGAGCGCAACAAAAGTCATGATGGCATTGGCTACTTTACTTCCTACCTTTTTCATCACCCACCTGTAGCTTCGTGAGATAGCCGTATTGCGTGCAAGCGGCAGGAACATGATCGGCATGAACATATAGTCCCTGAACCAGCTCCCCAGTGATATATGCCACCTCCGCCAGTATTCGGTGATGCTGCGCGAGATGTAGGGGTAGTTGAAGTTCTCCAGGAATTTGAACCCGAAGATGGAGCCTAAGCCGATCGCCATGTCAGAATACCCGCTGAAGTCATAGTAGATCTGGAAGGTGTAGCAGATTGCTCCCAGCCAGGTGGTCACGCAGTCCAGTTGATCGATCGGTTGGGTAAACACTTTGTCTGCTACGGCTCCCAAGGTGTTAGCGAGGAGGACTTTCTTGGCGAGCCCCACGATGAAGCGTTTCACGCCGTAGGCGACTTTCTCAAAGTCCACCGTGCGATTCTCGATTTGGTCGGCGACGTCATGGTACTTGACGATAGGTCCTGCCACCAACTGCGGGAAGAGGGTGATGTAGAGAGCGAGTTTGTAGATGTTTCTCTGCGGCTCGACTTCCTCCCGATAGACGTCCACGACATAGCTGATAGCCTGAAAGGTGTAGAAGGAGATGCCGATGGGCATGATGACCTTGATGAAGTCGATGTGCCCATCAAAAAGAGCGTTGATGTTCTCGACAAAGAAGTTGAAGTATTTGAAGTAGAACAGGAAGCTCAGGTCTCCCAGGATGGTGAGGAGAAGAGCCAACTTGGCAGCCGAAAAGGAGCAGTTCAATTTTGTGTGCTCCCCCAGGAGCAAGGAAAAACCCCAAACCTTTTTCTTGCTGTTGAGTTTCGCCACCCAGAGAGCTCCTAAGTAGTTGATGATGATGGTAAGCAGCATCACCGCCACATACCGAGGCTCGCCCCAGGCGTAGAAGAAGATGCTGGCCAGCAGCAGGACATAGTCCTTCAGCTCCTTCCGTACCAAGAGGTATAAGGCACACACAATCGGCAGGAATAAAAACAGGAATGTTGTGGACGAGAATAACATAGCTTACTTAGTTGAACAGATGTCACGAAGTCTTGGGAAGTTGTCTGAGGAGATGGATAAGATGAGAATGTCCGGCTTAAAGGCGAGAATATCTTTCTTGTATAACTTGAGAATCTTAAACTCATCGGCTGTTTTCGTCTGCCCCATATTCAGCCTGAGAGATTTAGTTTGTGCTACCGAATAGGGTAGAAACTGGAGGAGTCCTTCATTTTGCGAGGTTCCAATGAGCATAACCTTATGTTTCCCCTGTGGATAGGTGAATTGCTTAGTAAACTTACTTATTTTAACCACCGTCTTGTTAGCATCCTTATGATCATAATAGTTGTAGGACGTTTTTTCAATGGGAGCAAGACATCCATCATTAAAGACTCCTGAAAAATGCCATGGTAGCCCATAATCTCTTATGTAAGTATCGCGGTATAAACAGTTTATAGATTTTTTATAGTCTCCCAAGGAAACAATCGGTATATCAGGAAAATCCCTGCAGATCTCTTTCATCAGCTCGCAATACCCGACAAAGGCACCCCAGTCTGTCCAGTGATGCGCGCACTTAAAAAATACAAAATCTTGCTTAATCGCCATCGCATTGCGGAGTGCATTATACGGATAGACATAGGGAATGTGGTGGCTCCGCACCTCTCTTCTGACGGTTTCTTGTGCCTGTGATACCTTACCAAATTGTTTTTCATCAAAGCCATATTTATCTGAAAGGAATTTCTTGTAAATACTCTCCTTCCTGGGAACTTCGAAGACATAAAATTTGATTTTATTTTGTCGACAAAACAAATCTAGTTGAAGCACGTTCCACACAATGGTTTGGAGCGTTGTCGACCTGCAATCCATATCCTGTACGAGAGGCATAATGAAATCCCATCCATCTTTTTTGAAATAAAAGGCTCTTTTTGTGCAGATAATGCGGGAGACTTTATTTCGGAGGACATCGTGTAATTTAATCAGAGCTGCACGACCGCAGAAATGATCATTGAACCAATTTTCATATCGCCTTCCGTAGTCAGAGATATCTCTCAACTTTGGCTTCACTGCAAGCGTTCTAAGTTCTCGTACAGACTTCACAGCATCTGAAATGCCGATCATAGGGATAAACAACATGGGGAAAAATATTGCTAAAAGGAAAGCATCACTTCTCCTGATACCCCCCCCCTGTACACAACTGAGTAATCGATAAATCAAGAAGAAGAAGAGGAGATTGCCCGTTATGAGGTACCAAATGTTTCCTGAATCCAGCCATGTAAAATCCTGAGTACAGAAATGATGCCTTCGGAATTCTGCTTCTACGTGGAGAATTTCATTCTTTTTGACGGGAATATGCTTAGCAAAATTCTTCTGAAACGTTAGAGCTTTAGTCTCTTGAAAGATCGCATTTCCGTTAATTTTAACGTTTTTCCAATCCGTTGGTATGGAATAGTAGCGTCCGTAATCATCACGCGCATCCGCTCCCTTGAACAACACTGTAATCGTCCCATCACGTTGTGCCTTAACCTGAAGAGAAAGTTTCTGCCACTCTCCTCTCGCTCTCAAACTGAGATTGGCTCGGTGAGCGTTACTCCCGATCTCATACATCCACGTAGCATAGAAAGGTTTTGGTGTTACCCTGTACTAAAAGGGTTCAGCACAGGTAATTTTGCCAGTGTACCGCAGATCAAGACGTGCCTCTTTGTTGAAGAGAGTGCGTACAAACCCGACATAATCACACTCCGTCCATAGCGGTAGACACAAAATATTGGCGAAAATAGTCAGAAGGGCGATACCCCAGATTCTCTTTTTACCCATAAAATAGTATTAGATCAGTAAACAGTGATAGATTTCTTATTTAGCACATAGTTAATCTCGATAATCCATGTACCTTTTTTGTGAAGTGTGCCTGTTCGCATCATTGTCCATAGTATGATGCAGGACCATGCTTCCGCAAATAATGCTTATCCAGTAAATACGAGGGAATCCTACTTAAGGTTGGACTTAATGTTTTGCTTAGATAGCTCATTTTAGCTACCGTTTCCAAAACTACCGCATGGTATACAGCCTCCTCTGCACTAGAACCGAAAGTGAAGGGACCATGAGATTTTACCAAAATTGCGGCAATGCTCTCCGAAATCTCTCCCTTCATTGTTTCGACAACAACCTTACCTGTATTCAATTCATAATCCTGTGCTATCTCTTCTTTAGTCAATTCCCTAGTTACAGGAATTTCTCCAGCGAAATAATCGGCATGAGTTGTACCGTACGGACATATTGCAACGCCCGCTTGAGCGTATGCAGTTGCAAAAATTGAATGCGTATGGCAGATGCTTTTGACGTGAGAGAAATTTCTGTATATCTCCAAATGAGTCGGTGTGTCTGACGAAGGTTTCAGATTGCCATCGACAATTTTTCCATTCAGATCAACAACAACCATATCGCAAGGCTTCATTTTGTCATAGGCTACACCACTAGGCTTGATGACAACATATCCCGTTTTTTCGTCAAACTCGCTTACATTGCCCCATGTGTATATGACAATTCCGCTCGTGGATAAAACCACGTTCGCGTCGCAGACACGTTCTTTTAACTGTTCAAGCATTGTGGACCTCCTTAGTGCGCTAAAATATAGTCTCCAACATCACAAATGTTATTGAACATCTTGCATGAAATCGCTTTTAAATCATCCTTGTCTCTAAAGCCGAATCCATAAGTAACTGCAATAAAATCAATTCCAACATCTTGTGCACCCTTCAAATCAGCATCCATGTCTCCGACCATAACCGTCTTCTTTTTATCTGCATGCAATTTTTCCATACAAATACTCATAATATCGGATTTTGTCAGACTTTGCTCCATGTCGCTTCCCATTGCATAGTCGAGGTATTTTAATATCGCAAACTTATCCAATATGGAAATTGCGTTATTGTGACTTTTACTCGTTGCAACAGCGAGTTTAATCTCCCTTTCTTTCAACTTCTCCAAAAAAGGCAGGACTCCCGGATACATACGCGCATCGTAGAGAGAGAGTCTTTTATAAACGGCTCGGAAATGGTTAGCTGCATTCAAGGCAGCCTCTTCACTAATGTTGTAGTATTTCTTGAAGGAATCTTGCATGGGAGGTCCAACAAACGTCTTCAGAATAGCCTGAGCAGGACAGGAAAATCCTAAATCATCCATAGTTTTCACGACGGCCTTGATGACACCAACAGAAGTATCAAGTAAAGTCCCATCCAAATCTAACAACACGAATTTATACATACTCTTCTCCTTTTCCAATCATCTCGTCTTTCCTTATAATACTGGGCGAGGCACTGCAAATAATTGTTAAGTCAATGACTTTTCATACAATTTTTCTAACAAAGCGTAGTCATATTTTTTCTTTTGTTCTTCATTAAGTTTTTCTATAATGCGCTTCAATTGTTTTAACTTAATGTTATGTTTTTTTAATAGGTAATCGACATTAAAAACGTGAGCATCGCAACGTCCAGCAAGGAAATAGGATGGACAGTACCCCCACTGACAACTTTCATGGAGCTTGGGCATGAGGATATCAATGATATCCAATAGCGCCTCCAAATCATAGGTTCTTGCTTTTTTCTTGTTGATAAATTCTGCCAACAACTCCGTATTGGCATTACCTGCCCCCCTCCCGCAGCCAAGCATTGAACCATCTACGATAATGTCACGAGTCTCGGCTGCCAATGAAATAAAACTCTGTGTATTTGCCACTGCGAGCATCAAGTTGTTGTGGGCATGAAACCCAAGTTTAATGCCGCTGTCCAGCTCTCCATTTACAATTTCATAAACGCGTCTGAGATCATCTCCATACATTGCGCCAAACGTATCGACAATACTGTACCCCTCCGGTTGCAGCTTATTTACTCTTTGTATCGTTTCTTTCAGTTCGGAAGGTGAATAGCCTAATGTATCAACATTTTGGATATACACTTTATATCCACGCTTCTTGATTTCTTCTGCGTAATCAAATACAACCTCCCTCTCATGTTTTTTGAAGCATATCCTAATCCCATCAACAGATCTCCCGTTGAAGGGTGATAAGTTATTCAAGTTGTATCGCCCGTAATCAACCAATGCAACATACTGTACTGTCGACTTCTTACTTGTTAAAAGCGGCTCAATATCACCAGGGTGGGAGAATATAGTGTTATCCTCACATGCTCCTGTATCCTTCAAGAACCCACATTCTATTATGTTTACCTGTGAATCCTCAAGCCTTCTTATGAAGTCTTGAATATAGTCAGCACCCATACACAAATCCTTAATGGGCGCTTCTCTCAAAGTACAATCTAGCAGACTAATCTTATGCATGTTCAACTCTTCTTTTTTTTAAAATTTCTTCGACTTTTTGGATATCTCTTGGATTGTCTACCGAAATAGAATCCGAAACCACTTCCACGCATCTAACATTTTTCCCGTTCTCGACCCATCTCAACTCGGCTATATCCTCAATTTGCTCAATTTCGCCAGGAGGAGTATTCACAAAAAAATCCAAAGCTTTTCTCGAAAAAGCTTGTATGCCAATAATTTTTTTATATGAGAATAAGGAAGATTTATGCGGATAAGGAATCGGGGTACGAGATAGATACACTAAGTGATTATTACTTATGACAACCTTAATATTACCGGAATCTACGAGTTCAGTGGGGTCATTGAGCCTTCGATAGGAAAATAAAAACTCTGCATTTGTCCTTTTGAGGTCATCAACTATTGTTTGTATGCATGAAGACTCGATCAGTGGCTCATCCCCATTTACTACCACATATCTGTCAGCATCTACCTTACTCGTCACCTCATGCACCCGGTGAAAGCAGTTCATGTGAGCTGGACTTGTCATGATAGTCTTGATATCACATTGCCTGCATACTTCGCTAATCCTCTCATCATCGGTCGCGACATAGACATCTTCAAAATCATTAACCTGCTGTACACTATGATGTACCCACCAGATCATGGGCTTACCCGCAATCATAACCAAAGGTTTGCCAGGGAACCTTGTGGATCCATAGCGAGAAGGAATAATAGCTACTATATTCATAATTGATCGAAATTATGTTAAGTTAAGTATTCGGTTTCAATTATTCGTAAATAATTTTTTTGCTATAAGGTATCTACGATCTGCCTGACTAGCACATCTATCTTATCTTGCCACTCGTATTCATGAAGAGTTTGTGAGTCAATCATGGGATAAGAAAACAGAGAGTACACGTTCATCATTCTCTTTGCAGAAATTGGTTCCCACATGAAATTGGTATAGATGATGTGCTTCTGTATGGGGAAGGAGCTAATAAGTTCTGCTAAACCGCATCGAATGCTAATAATTGCTTTGCTCTTAGATGCAAGATACATCGCTTGTTTTATGTTTATGGAGGCAGATTTACCGTATTTGCTCATCCCTGTTTTTGTATTTACGAAAACATCAATACCTTTTTGTTTCAAGCAATCGTGCAGCCGCCTCCAAAACTCATCTGGTAGAGGCTTCACAGCGTTCGCCTCGGCAATAATAAAAACAAATTTACTCAAATCAAGATCGTTAACAGGTCTAGCAAGCGCTTGGTCTTTTTCTGAGAAATGTGGAAAAATCCTTCCCCAGTTTTTTAAAGAGTGTTTCTTCTTAATGTGTTCCGGATAAGGCGTATCACCCCCTCTGCTATAGAGCTCACTCATTTTCTGGCTGTCGTGTAAAGTTTGTGGCCATACGACAAATTTGATACCT
>CANQSM010000125.1 GCA_947626525.1 uncultured Phocaeicola sp.
ATTGTCACTCACGTTGGCTTTTATGTGGGCTGGCCCAAGGCATGGGCGGTATTCCGTCTGGCAAAGGATGTCTGGAAGGAGGCGGAACTGACAGAAAAAGACAAATATCAGAACACGATCCTGTTTCCCATCGGCGCGCCAAATGACGGTTTCGCGCAGTATTTTTCCGGACAGAGCTATCTCGCGCCCGTATCAAAAGAGCAGGTGGGCATTTTCAATGTGACTTTTGAGCCGGGATGCCGGAATAACTGGCACGTTCACCATGCTGACAAGGGCGGCGGACAGATCCTGATCTGCGTCGGCGGGCGCGGGTACTATCAGGAGTGGGGAAAAGAGGCCGTGGAAATGAATCCGGGTGACTGTATCAATATTCCCGCGGGCGTCAAGCACTGGCACGGCGCGGCGCCGGACAGCTGGTTTTCCCATCTGGCGATTGAAGTGCCGGGGGAAAACGGCTCCAATGAATGGCTGGAGCCGGTGGATGAAAAACAATATGGGGGCTTGAAATAGTATGAAAAAGATCACAGCAATTCTGAAAGCCGTTCGTCTGTAGAAATGAACGATCCCGATTCCCGGCCCGCAATTTCCGACAAGACGCTGGCGGTGTTCTGCACTTCCGCAAGCAGCGGGCTGTGGTGTCTATTCCTATATGCTCTTGACGGAAACCCTGTGGAAGCATTTTGCCTGGATTGGCGAGGAATGTAGAGCGCAGCACTATGTTTGCTCTGAGATGCTGGACAGGATCGTGAAACAGATGGCTGTATGGATATTTTGGGACTGATTGCAGTGCTGAGCTTTGGCTTGACCTGCTTTGGAATCGGATACTCTTTTGGTAAAGATAGTAACAAGACACAGAAATAGCCGCCCCGGTCTGCAAACTGAGCGGCTTTTCTGAAAGCTAATTTGTTTCGGGCTAACCGTCTATCGGTAACTCCTGTGGGACATCTGTTAGCGCAGATGTCCTTCTTTACGTTTAATATACCACAATCTCTGGTTTGCCGCAAGCATTTTTCAGTGATTATCCGGTCTGTTCTCTTTCTTTTTCCCTCGATTTGTAGACGTTAAACTGGTTTTTACACTGCGGGCTGCAAAATTCGTTCCTTTTCCTGCTTGCGATAAAGGCTTTTTTACAGTGCTTGCACAAGCGCGTATCCGTGTTTTTATCTGTAAGCAGGAGGGAGAAGCACATCTGCACCATGACGAGAAGGGAAGTGGGTGCAGACGCAGCGGGAGGCTTTCCGTGAGTATATGATGCAGAACCGCCATGTGGATTACAAGTATGCCGGAAAGCGTTATGCCGTTGACATCGCAGACTGCACGGTCATGCCGCAGTGCTATGCGGCGATAGCGGAGAGCCTGCCGGATTTCAAAGGGATGCACATGATAGCGGATATTGGCAATGGAACAATGAATGTGATGATACTCAATAATGGCAAGGCAAGCGAGAGCAGATCATGGACAGTGAAGATGGGAGCGAATGAATGTTTTATGGCAATCCGCAATCTTATCCTGGACAGGAAAGCGGAAGAACTTCCGG
Source organism: uncultured Phocaeicola sp. (assembly GCA_947626525.1). Lineage (GTDB taxonomy): Bacteria > Bacteroidota > Bacteroidia > Bacteroidales > Bacteroidaceae > Phocaeicola_A. The sequence continues at coordinate 1,538 of CANQSM010000125.1, forward strand.
CAGAGGTCATCGAGAACTATCTGAGGTACGGGGATGCTGATGTGGGCGGCGATTACAAGGCACTCATGGAGGAAGCGGCAAAGTCCTATGCAGGGAGGATATTTGCGGAGCTGAAAGCGCACGGCTATAACCCGAACCTTATGAAGCTGTATGTCATGGGCGGCGGCGCAAAGGTTGTGGAATTTGCCGGGGATTACGACCATGATAATGTCACTTTCAACCACGACATACGGGCGAACGCCAAAGGGTATGAATACTTCTGCTATATGAAGCTGCGCAGGCAGAAGGCGATGGCTTCCGCCGGATAAGGGGGCTGCCGATGAAAACGAAAAACCACAACATCCGCTTCAACACGGAAAAAGAGGACGAGCGCAGGGCGTGGGAGCTTCTGCACTCCCCAAAGGTGCGGGAGGTGTCAAAGTCGCAGAACAGGTTCGTGATCGAGGCGGTCAATGACTATTACGACAGGTGCGTGGAGAGAAAGGATGATCCCTATCTGGAAACGAGGGAGAAGGAGGACGCCTTTGCAGAGCGCATCGTGGAGGCGGTGGAGAGGAAAGTGATCTCCAACCTTCCGGCGCTTTTCGGGATGTATATGGCGCAGATGCAGGCTTTTCCCTTATCTGTCCCTGTGGGGGCTTATGCGGCGCAGGGCGGCATGGTGTATGGTCAGGTATCAGCAAACGGTACGAATAATGGAAATGCAGTAATGGACGGAGCCGTTTCTCTTATTATTTCCAATCCGGCAGATACGGGACCAGAGATACAGAATGTAGGAAATATGCAGGAAGAAGCTGTATCGGAAAACGCCACAGAGCCGCCGGACAATGATCTGATTGACTTTGACGCTTTCTAAAATAATGATTACAGAACAGGCTACGGTAAGCGGTTTTGCCGTAGCCTGTTTTTTGCAAATTTGCGGGAAATGAAGCCGTATTTTTTCAAAATCAGAGAAAAGCGCAGCCGGAAGGCTGCAAATAAAGGCGTAAATGTAGCCGCCTGCCGTGAGGTCGATATGGACGATTTCAGGCAGGCGGCTTTTTCTATGCCGTAAAAAGAAACGTATCGGTGCTGCTCCGGAGAGCTTTCAAGAGCATCGGCGGGAAGTTTCCGGGGAGGGCGCAAGCCTTCCCCTAAGCCCTCGTGCATTTATGCGAGGGCAAGCCGCCCTGTGGCGGCTGCTCACAAAGGGCATGGCGGCGGGATAGCCCGCCGAAAGAGAGGAAAGGCGTATCATGAAAAGAAACTCATTTATAGAGATGGCAAAGCTGCATAACCTGTCGGGGCGCATCACCTATATTTCAAGCCACGCCAAGCAGGAGCATTTGTATGAGGTCTATGCGACGGAGCCGGACAGGGCGTTCTGGCGGGAGCTGGCAAAGTGCAGCCAGGAAGAATTTTCCAAAAGCGGCACGAACGGGAAGTGCATCGAGGCGAGGGAGCTGATGATCGCCCTGCCGGAAAGCTTCATCGATCATGACAAGGAGGCTCTGCTGAAAAGGATGGTGGACGCATTCAGGGAAAAGTACGGCGTGGAGTGCTTTGCTGCGCTCCACCATAACAAGCGGAAAACCAACCTGCACATCCACATGATCTTTGCGGAGAGGAAGCGTCTGGAGCAGCCGGAGGAAAAGACAGCGTCCCGGAATATGTTCTACGACGAGCGGGGACGCCATGTGCGCACCAAAAAAGAGATACTGGACGAGAACGGGGAAGTCCGGAGGGGATGCAGGATCATCAAAAAAGGGGAGGCGTATGAGCGCAGGATCTTCACGGTAAAAGACGGGCGTTTTAAGCAGGAGTCCTTTCTGGACGAAGCAAAAGTATTCTATACAGATCTGATCAACCAGATGGCGCTTGATGATAAGGACAGGCTCAGCATCTTTGACAGGAACGGTCCGTACCTTGCCACAAAGAAGGTCGGGAAGAACAATCCAAAAGCAAAGGAGATAAAGGCGGACAATGAGATGCGAATGGAGTGGAACAGGGCAGTTGACCGTGCAATCGTAAGCGAAGTGGCTGACACGGAGATTCTGGAGCTGAAAAAGGCGGAGATCACGGACAGGGTAAAAGAGTCCGTGGCGCAAAACGGCAGAAAGCCGGAACTGTTCGGGGATATTGTCAGGGCGGCGGTTGCGTTGCTGGAGCATCTGATCGCAAAAACCATACGGAAACTGCTGTTCCAGGCAAAGGGCGGCTGGATGGGGAGCAGCCAAAAGATGTGAAGCAGTCCCAGCCAGAGCGGGCGGCAGAGCCAAAGCAGACAGCAGAGCAGCCAAAGCAGACAGCGGGAAGACTGCCGCATCCAAAGCCTTCGATACCTGCCGCAAAATATCCCCGCCTGAAAGAGATCGAGGGCAGGCTTGGAGAGCAGAACAGGGCAATTTTTGAGCGTGAGGGAAAGCGGAATAAGCTGAAAAAGGAATTGTCCGAATGCAATGTATCTTTCAGATACATGGGCGTTTTCAAGGGCGGCAGGTTGAAAGAGCTGCAGCAGGAGATCGACGGCGTGGAAAAGCAGATGTCCAATATGAAAAAGAGGCTTTCCGCCATCGTGAGGGAATATAACTTCGACTCTGTGCAGGCTTTCCATAAGGAATTGAAAGCGGCGGAGAAGGAATACCTTGCTTATCAGGCAGCCTGCGAAAAATGGGAGAAAGCCTATGGGGACAGAGGAAAGGAGCCGACGAGCATGAAAGAGCAGCTCATGCAGAAACAGCAGGAGGTAAAGAAACGGGAAGCCGGACGGGAGCATCCGGCAAGGCAGAAAGAGAAAGGGGCGAGGTAGAAAAATTCTCATTTGATTACAAAATAAGGATTGAATGTATATTTTGATTTGAGAATACTTATGGTTTTATATTGTTTTGTATTGCACTTTAAAGAAATAAACAGTATAATATAACGTAAAGTAAGGTGCATGAAAGGATGGAACTTTTGAAAGAGTTAATACAATTACAGTCTTTTCCAGTGAGAGCAGTGCTTCATATCCTGTTGCAAGATAAGACAACAAAGAAAAATATCATTTGGGCAACAGGCAGTTATGAGCAGCTTGGTGAACAGTACGCAGACGACAGGCAGATCACAATAGAAGCATTGACAGGTCTGAATCCTATCATGCTGCAGCCAAGAATCATGAAAGCCACGGAACAGCAACTTGCAAGAACAAGGATCCATGCAGAGGTTTTCACTCCTGCATGGATATGCAATAAGATGAATAATTATTGCGATGAGGAATGGTTTGGCAGAAAAGATGTATTCAATACACTGCAAGATAAGGAATGGAATACTATACAAGGGAAAATACTATTTCCATCAAATAAAACGTGGCAGCAATACATTGATTCACGCCGGCTTGAAATTACATGCGGTGAAGCTCCATATATGGTTTCCAGATATGATGTATCTACTGGTGAAGTAATTTCCATAAGAGATAGGATAGGCATTTTAGATAGGAAATTGAGAGTGGTTAGCGAAAATACAGACAATAAAGAAGAATGGATTAAATGGGCAGTCAGGGCTTTTCAGAGCGTGTATGGTTATGAATATCAAGGTGATAATCTTCTAATTGGAAGAATCAATCTTTTAATAACCTTCGTGGATTATCTGTCTGATAGATGGAACAGGGAAGCTGCCGTTGACGAATTGAAAAAGATTGCGAATATCATTGCATGGAATTTCTGGCAGATGGATGGATTAACTGGCACTGTCCCGTTGGGAGAACCGGAAGAAGAAATTCACCAATATTCGCTTTTTGAAATGTTTGACAATGGGGAAAATAAAACGGAAAATAAAAAAACTCCCAGATGCAGAATATTTGATTGGAGGGCGGACAAGTCAATTTTATATGAATCCATGAAAAAACAGGAGGGATAATAGTATGCCGATCAGAGTAGATGATTTGTTGAAACAATATGTAAATAAAATAAAGGGAATCTATGGCTCTCATTTAAAGACAGTTATATTGTATGGCTCTTATGCGCGTGGAGATTATAGAGAGGATTCGGATATTGATATTATGATCTTACTGGATATAGATGATCCGGAAATTAAAAACTTTGGACGCGAGCTTTCGTATATGACTTATGATTTTAATATGGATCATGATGTGGATATTAAACCAATTGCGAAATACCGGGAACATTTCAGATATTGGTTAAATGCATATCCGTTTTATGCAAATGTTGAGAGAGAAGGGATCAAACTGTATGAAGCAGCATGATGAGGGAAATAAAACAGACTTGATGAAATACCGATTGGAAACCGCAGAAAGCGATTTGAGAGTTGCAAAATCATTAATACAATCCAAGGAATACAGAGCTGCAAACAACAGAGCTTATTATGCTATTTTTCATGCTATATCAGCGGTTCATGCGTTGGACGGAAAAGCATATAAAAAACACAAAGATGCAATAGCGAACTTTAACAGGGATTATGTAAAAACGGAGATTTTTCCGAGAGATATAGGCAGAAAAATTTCACGTGCAGAAGAAATTCGACATGCAAGCGATTATGATGATTTCTATATAGCAGACAAAAAGGAAACACAGGAATTGGCAGATACAGCAGAAGAATTGATAAGAATGGTTGAAGCATATTGCAAAAATAGTATGGACGCAGAGGAATAACAAAAGGAAGAAAATATGCCTTTAATTATGATGTGGAGGAATATATGCGAAAATTGTTATTATTGGTTAGAATTTCTAAACCTGAATATAATAGAACACTTTATCAAGATTATGAAATCTATATGAATCATCAAAAAAATTTTTGTAACCCGAATTATAACCATGGACAATATGACAGATATGAAGGCGCAATACTAAGCGGTCCTTTTGATAGGAAATACTTTGTGAATGGAAAAGAGAAAAGAGTGTATTTAAACAACGATGGTATTGTGTATAAAGAGAATAATGCATATATATTTTGTATGTATGAAATAGAATTTGATTCAGAAACATACGATAAAGAGAATAATAAATTTTATCATAATATTTCATGGGATTACATAAAGCCATTGTGGAATGAAGAAGGTTTGGAAATGATGATAATAAAAAATACAAGTGTGTTTTTTGAAAAGTTTTTGGAGGCCGCCGATAGAGAGAAAAAAGACCATGCAAAAGGTTTAGTCAAATATGATTTACAGGACAAATTACATGATAGAGCATATTTTGAAAAAGCGTTAAGGGATGATTTTGAATCAGTTTATCATAAAGTAGATGATTATAAAGAGCAAAAAGAATATAGGTTGACAATAAAGGATGATAGTGGAAAAGATTTTTATATATTATCGTTAGAAAAAGACAATTCTTTGATGTTTGATCTTTTTACTCTGGAATATGGGAAAAACATCATAGTAGAGATTAGTGATTTAGAATTTGATCCAAAAACAAATATGCCAAATAGATTTTCGGCGAAACTGCAATACGCCGAGCCAGTGAATCCCATAGAAACATTATAACAAACAGTTTAGAAATTATAGATAAGGAGCATAATTATGAAATTTGATTTTGTGATAGGTAATCCGCCATATCAGGATGAAACAATCGGTGACAATAAAGGATATGCGCCACCAGTATACCATAAGTTTCTTGAAAATGCCTATAAGATTGGTGATGTGGTAGAAATGATACATCCTGCCAGATTTTTATTTAATGCAGGAAGTACGCCGAAACAATGGAATGAACAAATGCTGAAAGATCCGCATCTCAAAGTATTATATTTTGAACAGGACAGCAGTAAGGTGTTTAGTAATACGGATATTAAAGGCGGTGTAGTTATTACGTATCACGATAATGCGCAAGAGTATGGTGCAATCGGAACATTTACGGCATATAACGAATTGAATACAATATTGAGAAAAGTAAAAAAACATACAGACTTTTCAAGCTTTAGCAATATAGTTGTTACCCGTACTGCTTATCGTTTGACGAATAAAATGCATGAGGACTATCCGGAAGCAATAGGACAATTAAGTGATGGACATGCATATGATATGTCTACAAATATATTTGAAAGATTACCACAGATATTTTTTGATGAAAAACCGTTAGACGGAGCAGAGTATATACAGATTTTGGGACGTGAGAATAATGAACGAGTATATAAGTATGTAAAGCGTGATTATATTAACGCAGTTATTAATTTGGATAAATATAAAATATTTTTACCAAAGGCGAATGGAATTGGCGTATTAGGGGAAGTATTGTCAGCACCTATATTATGCGAACCAATGATAGGCGCAACAGAAACATTTTTAAGTATTGGAGCATTTGAACAAAAGAGTGAAGCAGAGGCGGCACTAAAGTATATTAAGACAAAATTTGCTCGTGCATTGCTGGGAGTTTTAAAGACCACGCAGGATATTACTCCGGAAAAATG
>CANQSM010000126.1 GCA_947626525.1 uncultured Phocaeicola sp.
TAATGTAATAACATTGATACTTATTTTATACCACATAGTGAAAAGGAGAAAATGATGAAATTTGATTTTGTGATAGGAAATCCGCCATATCAGGATGAAACAATCGGTGACAATAAAGGATATGCGCCACCAGTATACCATAAGTTTCTTGAAAATGCCTATAAGATTGGTGATGTGGTAGAAATGATACATCCTGCCAGATTTTTATTTAATGCAGGAAGTACGCCGAAACAATGGAATGAACAAATGCTGAAAGATCCGCATCTCAAAGTATTATATTTTGAACAGGACAGCAGTAAGGTGTTTAGTAATACGGATATTAAAGGCGGTGTAGTTATTACGTATCACGATAATGCGCAAGAGTATGGTGCAATCGGAACATTTACGGCATATAACGAATTGAATACAATATTGAGAAAAGTAAAAAAACATACAGACTTTTCAAGCTTTAGCAATATAGTTGTTACCCGTACTGCTTATCGTTTGACGAATAAAATGCATGAGGACTATCCGGAAGCAATAGGACAATTAAGTGATGGACACGCATATGATATGTCTACAAATATATTTGAGAGATTACCACAGATATTTTTTGATGAAAAACCGTTAGATGGAGCAGAGTATATACAGATTTTGGGACGTGAGAATAATGAGCGAGTATACAAGTGGGTAAAGCGAGCTTATATTAATACAGTTATAAATCTGGATAAATATAAAATATTTTTGCCAAAGGCAAATGGGATTGGCGTATTAGGGGAAATCTTGTCAGCTCCTATACTATGTGAACCAATGATAGGTGCAACAGAAACATTTTTAAGTATTGGAGCATTTGAACAAAAGAGTGAAGCAGAGGCGGCACTGAAGTATATTAAGACAAAATTTGCTCGTGCATTGCTGGGAGTTTTAAAGACCACGCAGGATATTACTCCGGAAAAATGGAAATGTGTTCCGTTACAGGATTTTTCATTATCATCAGATATAGACTGGAGTGCTTCAATAAGCAATATAGACAGACAGCTTTATGATAAATATAAATTATCAGAAGAAGAAATCAATTTTATAGAATCAAAGGTAAAGGAGATGGAATAATGGCAAAAATACATATCAATACAACACAAAAAGTTATTCCCATGATTTATGCCTATTCCACGCCTGAAATAGCCAGACATGAAGGATGGGTAAAAATTGGATATACAGAAAAGCAGACGACTGAACAAAGGCAAAAACAGCAATCCCACACCATAGATGTAGCATTAAAAGAAGAATGGAAGGGAAATGCCATTTTTGAAGATGGTTCTGGTGAGATATTTCATGATTCTGATTTTCATGCTTACCTTAGTAAATTGGGAATTGAAAGAAAAAAGGATACAGAATGGTTTCATATTGACGGACAAGCTTCAAAAGCAGAGTTCAATAAGTTTCGTGAAAGCCGTGGAATACTGAAAGATATTGATGAAGTGATTCCTTATACACTCCGTAACGAACAGAAGAAAGCTGTTGAGCAGACTGTTAATTATGCAAATAATCATGAATCAGATGAATTTTTATGGAACGCAAAGCCACGTTTTGGCAAGACATTAGCTGTTTATGATTTTTGTAAACAGATTGATGCACAGAATGTTCTGATTGTGACGAATAGACCAGCGATTGCAAACTCATGGTATTCTGATTATGCAAAATTTTTAGGAGAAAAATCTGGTTATCAATTTGTCAGCTCTACCGATTCGCTTAGGGGAAAGAAATATTGCATTAACAGAGAAGAATATACGAAAGGATTGCTGTCATCAGAGCATAAGTGTATTGAATTTGTGAGTCTGCAGGATTTAAAAGGTTCTATTTATTTTGGTGGAGATTATGACAAACTGGAAGAAGTTGCTAATATTTATTGGGATGTGCTTGTGGTTGATGAAGCCCATGAGGGTGTAGATACATATAAGACAGATGTAGCGTTTGATCATATCAAACGTAAATTTACTCTGCATTTATCTGGAACGCCATTTAAAGCGCTGGCAAATGATAAGTTCCCAGAAACGGCGATTTTTAACTGGACATATGCGGATGAACAGAAAGCAAAAAATGAATGGAATAGGGAAGATGAAAATCCATATAAGAACCTTCCACAGTTAAATTTATTCACATACCAAATGTCTGAAATCATCAAAGAAGAATTAGAACACGGCATAGAAATTCAAGGAGAAACAGAAGAATATGCTTTTGATTTGAATGTGTTTTTTGAAACCCAAAATGGAAGATTTGTTCATGAAAGTTCTGTTGATAGATTTTTAGATGCACTTACAAAACAAGAAAAGTTTCCATTCTCTACACAGGAATTGAGGGATAAACTCAAGCACACATTTTGGTTGTTAAACCGTGTTGACAGCGCAAAAGCACTTGCTAAAAAGTTAGAAACACATCCGGTATTTCGTGAGTATAAAATTATTCTAGCCGCTGGTGATGGTAAATTTGACGATAGCGAGGAAACTGAAAAATCTTTTGATAAAGTGACAAAGGCTATTGCAAATAATGAAAAGACAATTACATTATCAGTAGGGCAGCTTACGACTGGGATTACCATTCCAGAGTGGACGGCAGTTTTGATGTTGAGTAATATCAAAAGTCCGTCACTATATATGCAGGCGGCTTTTAGAGCGCAGAATCCTTGCCTGTTTCAAAAAAATGGGCAGTATTATAGAAAAGAAAACGCCTATGTATTTGACTTTGATCCTGCCAGAACGCTTATTATTTTTGAAGAATTTGCAAATGACTTATCTCTTGATACATCAGATGGCAGAGGAAATATGGACAAGCGCAAAGACAATGTGCGTACTCTGCTGAATTTCTTTCCTGTTATTGGCGAAGATGAAAATGGTGAGATGATAGAACTTGATGCTGAAAAAGTTCTTTCAATTCCACGTAAGATTCGTTCGCAAGAAGTTGTTCGGAGAGGATTCATGAGTGATTTTCTGTTCCAGAACATTTCTAATGTGTTTCATGCTCCTATGGAAGTAATAGAGATTATTCAACAATTTACGGCAGTACAAGAGCCAAAAGGCAATGTGAATATTACTCCGCAGACAAAAGACGAACTATCTTTAGATGAAAATGGCGAAGTCTTATTGACGGATGATTTTATCATTGGCAAGTCAACAGAAATTTTTGGTGACAAGATATTTGATGATGTACCTAAAAAACTGAAGAGTGTGATTGATGATATTCAAGCCGCAAAAAATGATGAAGAAGCTGAACCGCTTGATTACTTAAAAGATATTTTTCATAAAGAGGCAGTTAGCGCTGTAATGGAAACATCACAATATGGATATGGAGCTGATTTGCCTTCTTCTGATAAGAAACGTTTGGAAAGGAAACTGAAGGCTGATTCAGATCATATCATCAATAAAGCTTATGGAGATTTATCTATTACCAATAAGAAATTAGAAAAAGAGCATGAGGAGATTCTATCTCTTTGCCATACAGACGAAGATATAGAATCCGCAAATCAAGAATTTGAGAAAAAGAAGAAAGCAGCAGTAGAAACCTTTAAGCAAACACTGTCTGATTCAGTTGATGATTTTTTGAAATCGGCGAGCGAAGATGTTGTCAGGACAGTTGAAACACGGAAGAAAGAACAGAAGAAAAAAGGTATTGAGGATTCTGTAAAAGATCATTTAAGAGGATTTTCAAGAACAATCCCTTCTTTCCTTATGGCGTATGGTGATGAAAATGTTACTCTTGCAACATTTGATCAGATAATTCCAGATGATGTATTTATGGAAGTAACAAGCATCAGTTTGGCTCAATTCAGATTTTTGCGTGATGGCGGACCATATATCAATGAAAAGACGGGGCAGCAAGAAATATTTGCTGGTAAGCTGTTTGACCCTGTTGTATTTGATGATTCTGTAAAAGAGTTTCTCCGTTTGCGTGTAAAGCTGGCTAATTACTTTGAGGAATCGCACAAAGAGGATATTTTTGACTATATTCCACCACAAAAAACCAATCAGATTTTTACGCCTAAATGGGTAGTAAAACAGATGATTGATATGTTGGAAAAAGAAAATCCAGGTTGTTTTGATATGCCTGATAAAACTTTCATAGACCTATATATGAAGTCTGGACTTTATATTGCTGAAATTGTGAAGCGGCTCTATCAGAGTGAAGGACTTAAAAAAGTATATCCGGACGGTGCGGAAAGACTGAGCCATATCTTCAAAGAACAGGTTTATGGGCTTGCACCGACTGAAATCATCTACAAGATTGCGACAAACTTTATTTTAGGATTTGATGATAATGTTGCAATCACAGAACATAATTTCAGACAGGCAGATGCTTTAGAATATGCAAAACAGGGGACACTGGAACAATTTTTAGATGAACTATATGGGGGAAAGGATAATGGCTAGACCAAGAAAAGACAACGTGCCAGTTTCTTTCCGACTGGAACGCACAGTGTTTGACAAGTTGAGCCAGTTCTGTGAAGATTCTGGACAGGCTAAAACAGTAGCTATGGAAAGGGCATTGGAGATGTATATTGATGATTATTATGCAAAACAAGAACAGCTTGAAAAAATTAATAAGTAATATATTATAGCGGGAGTGATACTTAGTGCAATATGATAGTTCTATCGGAATGGATACCAATGTAAATTTAAACAGTATTCCAAGTTATGAAATAAACACGGAAAGCATTGAAAAACTTAGAGAAATGACGGCAAAAATGGAAAAAGCGTTGGCTGCTTCAATTAATATTGAAAGTATCAAGGAATCTATGGAACTGCTTAATACAGTTATGAAAGACAGTTTTTCAAAATTATCACCGATGCTAGAACAGTATAATTTTGAAGAAGCATTAAACGGTATTCGCTATTCTTTTGCAGAAATGGCAGATGCGATAGGTTTGAAAAATATAGAAATATTGCAGAATATTGATTTTTCCAGAGTATTCAAGGACTCTTTTTATCGTGAAAGATATGATGAAGCGAGCCAAATGGCTTTTGATTATGTGAAAGAGGAAATAAAAGGTGAAGAGAATATTACACAAGAGGAACTTCTGGAAATTTTTAATGAACAAATGGAGGATAAAGCTGGCTGGCAAGAAAAATTGCAAAACCAATCAAGTGAATTTAAGAAAAAGTATTCGGTTTTTTATAAATTCATCACATGGTTTTTTGATGTTCTTTTTTCAGCAATAGTGGCATATTTCTTGAATTTGGGCATTGCGTATATTCATGGGAAAATGGTGCCAGAGCCTAAAGAAGATGCACCAGCTATTTATTATTTTGATCAGAGGACAGAAATAAACATCATTGGAGAAACAGATAATTATTACTTTATCACATACACTGATGATGATGGGAATGAAGTTATTGGATATAGCGAAAAAGAAAACATTGAGATTGTGCCAGAAGCTGATGATAAATAGTGGAAGAAAATACAGTGGACAAATTGAAACAACCGAGGAAACAGCCGATAGAGGCAAAAGCGATAAATGAAGCTTTGAGGCATTTTGAAATTATTTGAAATAAATGGCTTTAGGAGGAATATGATGACTTTTTATTTGTATAGATTTATTGATGAACAAGGGAACGTAATATATATTGGCAGGACAAATGATATTAGACGCAGAATATTAAGAGAACATTTTACAGAAAAAACACATTTGCCAAATCAATGCTATTTAGAAACGAAAAAAATCGAATATGTAGAAATAGTCGAGTCCGAAGAGGTTGCGTATGAAGCAATATTAATTAATGAGATACGTCCTAAGTATAATACTCAATTTAAAGATGAGGGATGCTTTCAAGTTCAGTTACCTAAATTTGAGTGGGTAGAATTTCCGTGGGAATATGCTGGACAGTTAGAATGGTTAAAAAAGAAAAAAGAGAAAAGTATAAATGCAAATGAAGTAGCAGTCAATTATTTGATGAATTTTACAGAGCAAAATATAAAAACAGGAATTATTAATGTAGATTCGGGTATAGGCATTTTGAAGCAAAGTTTTACACTGATTGCAGGTGTAAGTGGTAGCAGTAAAACGGCTTATGCGTTAAATATTGCAAATTATAATGTAAAGCAGGGAAAGAAAGTCTTGTTTGTTAATTTGAAAGATAGCGTGGAGAATTTATCTATACGGGTTTTATCAATGAATAGCAAGATCCCAGTAGAAAAGCTATTTTCAGGGCTGATGACGGAACAAGAGTGGAATGCATGTACTGAAAGTATGACAGCACATAAGGATGCTTTTCTTCTTTTGTATAATATATGTGATAATCATTGGGGGTTGAACAAAATTATTTCTACAATAATAGAAAGTAATGCGGATTTGATTATTATTGATGATATGCAAATGATAGAAATAGATGATGAAGAAACTGAAAAGAATAAATATACCAGAGATAGAATGGATTATATTCTTAGGAGGATTCAAGCATTATCGGTGCAATGCAGGATGCCAATTATTGGTACATATTGTATGTCTTCAAGAAAAATCAATAGTAGACCAGATCACAGACCGATGATTACAGATTTTGATTATGATAGCTTACAACAGTATCCTGATAACATACAATTATTATATAGAAATGACTTGTATAGTTGGGATAGTGTTGAATTAAAGGATATAGTTGAAATAATTACGGTAAAGAGTTTATTTAATAAATGTTATACTACGCAGGTGATGTATGTGAATGGTGTATATACAAACATACAAAAAAAATAGAGAAAATTGTAAAGTAGTGTTAGCGTATACATTGTCAAAAAATGTGTTGGTGATGAGGTAGATGGGAAAGAATCAGATTTTAATTTTACAAACACACTTGACAATACTTCTCTGAGAGCGGAACAGGGCGGGGCATAAAAAAGAGCGGCGCCTCAGTTTGCAAGGCTGGCGGTAAACGTGTGGGGCATTGAGCCTGACGGAAAATCGGAAGAAGAACTTGCAAATGCTTTTCTTGATTCACTGGCGGCATTTATCAGGGAAGTTGGACTGCCGGAAACTTTTTCTGAAATGGGAATTGCAGAGGACACGGATTACAGGGCGGTTGCTGACAGCACAGTGCTGACAGGAGGATGCTGTAAGAAATTTACGAAGGAAGAATTGCTGGCAGTTCTTAATGAGTGTAGATAAGGACATGAAAGCGGTGGCTGATGATGAAAATGAAACAAATTGTGAAAATCATGACGGATTTGCTTATGACAATCCTGCTGCTTTTTCTGATGGCGTACTCGCTCTTGGGAGAGGCGCTTCATGAATGGATTGGCGTTGCCATGTTTGTGCTGTTTATCCTGCATCACATTCTGAACAGGCGGTGGTGCAGGAATCTGTTTCGGGGACATTATACGCCGCTCCGTATCTATCAGACTGCAATGGTACTGTTTGTTTTTCTCTGTATGATTGGCTCCATGGCAAGCGGTGTCCTGTTGTCCCGTTATGTGTTTCGTCTGGATATACGCAACTTTAGTGCAGTTTTTCGAACTGTCCATATGCTTTGCGCTTATTGGGGATTTCTGTTTCTTTCCCTGCATCTGGGATTGCATTGGAACGGAATGGTGGGCATGGCAAGAAAACTCACAAAGAAATCATCGAAAGCTTGTAAATGGACGTTTCGTTTGATAGCCGCTTTGATTGCGGCCTACGGAGCATATGCTTTTATCAAACGTGACTTTGGAAATTATATGCTCCTGCGGTATCATTTTGTGTTCTTTGATTTTGAGGAACCGCTGGTGCTGTTTTGGCTTGATTATGTTGCTATTATGGTATTGTTCGTGTATGTCGGGCATTATATTTCAGTATTGTTTACAGGAAAATATGGAAAAAGGAAAAACCAATAGCTTTTTTACAAGAGCGATATTGGTTTTTTT
>CANQSM010000127.1 GCA_947626525.1 uncultured Phocaeicola sp.
ATGTCATGATGAACTCCTTTTTAAGGATGTACATGCAATTTACGTGCCACTTTACAACGTATTGTTAAACTAGAGCCTAGCAATATTATGGGTATCCTCATGAAAAGAATTAATAACTTCTATAATAGCCTGATTTTGTTTATAGTTTGTCTTATCATACTTTTCACCATCAGAAATCATCAAAGAGGGTTTCTCTCCCATATTTCCTCGTAAAGCATTCATCAAAGACTGGGGAATGACAGCCATAGGAAATGTACGTCGAGCGAATTGCATTATATTGTAAGTACTCCTAAAATTTCTATCTAACACATACTCTTCATTATCAGGGAAAATATCCTGTAATTCTTCTTGAGTAGAGCAAGAATCTGGATATAGTATTTGGGAATCATCAGCTCCATAAGAAACAGGAGCCATATCTTCTATATCATAATAATACGAATTAGGTAAATCTTGAGCCTCATCTACTATAATCTCATCCCAATGTTCAAATGATTTTGGTTTCCCTTTTAATGAAGTTCTTACATTTTTTGCTGCAGCACTACTTTTAGTACGACAACATCCTGCAAGATATTGAGCAAGTGTTGTTGTATATGTCAATAGTAAACTCTTTTTTCTTGGTTTTGAATAAGCTCGATTACTTCCATGTGGATCAACATAATTACTGATGTGACGCCATAAAGATACAACACTTTTCCCTGTGCCTGGACCTCCAGAAATAGCGATAGGATTAGGTTCGTCCAATGCTGCTTGCTGTCCAGTAGTCAAATCTGTTATCAAAGGTAGATTAAAATAATATCCAGACATAATTACTCTCCTGTTATTGTTTCACATATACTGTTAATTCGATGTTTCTCCCAATTTTTAACTGCTGTTTCTTTACTTGAATTCGCATAACAATACTCGCAAAGATGCGGACAGGTATTATATTCACCTATATCTTTACTTACTACACAACCACAGAAAAGGCGCTGGCCTTTATCTTTATTGTTTTTTTTCTTAATAACCATCATTTCATCAGAGAAGAGACCAGCAGATCTAATATCTACCCCCAAATGATTCATTAAGACCGCATCATGATGAAAATATTTAATCATCAAATCATCATCCACACATTTATTATGTTGGATTCCATACTTGCTTATATCAATTTCCTCTCCGCAAGTAGCAAGAACATAGCCCCAATCCTTATTTAATTTTGCCAATTTGAAAGCAAATTCATTCATATCTGATTCTGTAAACTCCCGATAATGAATATTATTCTTTATCAGATTGCTTTGAACTCTCTTATAGTTCTTGATATCAGCATAACTAAAAACTAATTTTTCTGTATATCCTTTAAGCTTATTACCTATATATTCAATTTTATAAATAAGATCATCTATACCAATCTTATCTGTAAGTATCAACGGATCAAAGCGCCATATTACATGACCGAATCCTAGTCGGTCAACAAGATTCTTAAATGTTTCTATCCTATTATCTACTGATGGTACACCTCGCTCTAATCCTTCACGAACATAATCATTAAGAGTAAACTGAACATAACAATTTATACCTTTTGACTGTAAATAATCAAGGCATCCATCTTTATCAAGCAAATGGCGAGGATTTTTTGACCAAAAAACAATAAGGCGAGTCCTTTCATAAGACACAAAACTACGGACACCATTGAATGGATTAGTCCATGCAGAATATCCTCTTTTAAGACGGTACAGAAACCAATCAGAATAAAAGGCGGGAATATCTGTAGAACGACTTGCTGAAACAATTATGGGCGCCTGTGCCTCAGCCTTCATACCATTGTCACGAATAATTTGAATCTTATTATTAACCATATCAAACCTTTATTTACAAGCGTCGGTGTATAAAGCTAAAGTTTTCTAAAGTATTATTTATAACATACAAAACAAACTTAGCAAGTGTAAATGATAAAGTTTATTATTATATCCGCACTCCCAAATCCCTGAAAGCGGTATTAAGGTCGCAATATCTTACTCCAAGCGCAATACAAGCGTCTGGAATTTTAACACGTTTCCTACACGTTGGATCTGAAACCTCATAAGTAACCAATGTCATATTTTTAGCCGCAGCAGTTGCAACCAAATAGGCATCAGCCACTTGTGCATATTCATTTTTTGCCGCTGGCTTGAATATTGGATTATTCATGACCCAATTCTGAGTATCTTTATATTTATCCAGGACTTCAGAATCTACAGACAGATAAAATTCAGTACCGACATTCTTCTTCATCCATTCAGTCAAATCATCATTACCACGATTGATTTCTTCTTTGACTTTTTCGCTGGAAAAAATTTTACCTTCACGTATCAATTCTGCAATACGATTCCAAAATGTAGGCCATATATCTGACGGCATTTCATTTTTAGACCGGATAAAGATATTTGTATCAAACAAGTACATCATAAACGCTAACTCTTAGATGTTATTATCCATAAAGTGATTATAAGTTTTACCATAAAGACCAGTCAACTTATAGGCATCTGTATATGAAAGTTGTCTGTTGACAACAGCATTCTTTACATGCATTGCAAACAGACGGCCAACCCGTTTAACGCTTGTTCTATAGAAACTGCCTCCACTGCTATTTTTTTTACTATATGGACGACTACTATACTCATGCCAAAAATCCCTATATTCGTTTCCGGATATTAGTCCTAAGTCATGAGCTCTACGCGCAACAACCAACTCACTCACTTTAAATTTTTTAGCAGCAATCTTTATATTGCCATTCCACATAGTGAGCAGTTCTACAGCCGGAACTAAGAACTCTGCTGCAACATTGTCACACCAGCGTTCTACGGCATCATGACATAACTTATCCGTACCATCATTAGCATGACCAGCACTCACTCCAAGCATCAAGTGAGCTGTTTCATGTATCAATGTAAACATCTGAGCAGCAGGAGCATCTCCACTATTAACAAAAACATAAGGCGCTACATTATTTACCAAAGCAAATCCTCTACACTCACTAACTTTAAGTACTCTATGAGTATTATTTCCAACAACGCCATTGTATGCAATAAAAACACCGGCAGATTCAAGAGACTCTGTAAGCTTACTGATTGCCATATTAATATTAGCCAGACCCAAAGCCCATCGAGACTCCAGAGCAAGTATAGAACGCAACTTGCTTACAGCTTCCGCTATAGGAGTTTGCAAATCTGCACTATTCACAAAAGAGCATGTATCGATTTCGTTTTCAACCAAGTAATCCTCCAACCAATCTTGACGTTGCTGAATGGCATTTACTGTATCATAAACATTCAAATCAAAATGTTCATACCTTCCTGCCTCTCCTCTAAACATTGGTATAGGCACTTCTTCATGCGGCGTATTATCAAGAAAAAGAAAGCCAAAAGGAACATTTACGTTCCTTGCAAATTCTTCCAACTGTTTAACGGTAGGCATTTTTGTACCTTCAATCCACAAAGCAACTTTAGGATGTTGTTCTAAATATTCATCCACGGCAAGACCTGCTCGTTGGATTGCCCAACAATAACGATCTGCATTAATATTTACTCTATCTAATGTTGCCATAATAAAATATTTATTACGCAAAAATAGTACTTATTCTCAATTCAAGCAAACAATAATTCACATTTCAGCATATATAATACAAATTACATATAAACTGAATATCAAAGATATGCAAATATACAAAGACTTCGTATCATTTATATATGCACAGACTTTTTATCTTTTTCTGCTCCCTCTCGCCATCTGCCTCTTCACCACCCCTACCGCAAACAGCAAGCATCTCCTACGATATGTCTCTTCCTCCTCATCTGGCCTACGTCCATCCCAAGGAAGATCGGAAGTAAAACCTCCTCCACCGGAAGAAACAGTAATCGGTGTTCCCCCTAAAAGCGCATCAGCAATGGTAAATATTTGAGAACGGAAAGATGGAACAGACAATTGGTCAAGTATTGTTTCCAAGGTTGATTTCAAATCATCATTACTTTCAGACAACATCTTAACTTCCCTTCTCAATTGATTAAGTTCGCCATAGTCTGCCAATACATTATGTTGTGCAGCCTTTACTTGGCGTTCAGCTTCATTCCTATAAAGAGTTTCTAACTTACGAATTGCAGAAGTAAATTGTTTAGCTATCTCTTGATTCTGAGTTTCAATCCACTTGTCAGTACCAAACAAAGGAACCTTTCCTGAAATACGAGGCGGTTCAAAATCAACTTTATGGTTACGGAATGGCTGTATTACGGAACCTGCCATCTCAAGATCTTTGGTTAATCTGCTCAAAGCCTGTTCTTTCTCATGAAGCTTACATGCCTTGTCTTCAAGTTTGATTTGATACTCTGAAATCTGTTTCTGTATCCTAGCCTTTTGAAAGTCATATTCCCGAAGAAGCATTTTACCAGAAGCCAAAGACTTGTCAATTTCTTCAAGTTGTGATTGAGAACTGGATATCTGCGACTCCAACTTTCTCATCATTGTCTGCAATCCCTTAACAGCCTTCTCCGCTTGTTTTGCCTCTTTTGTCAGCTTTCGGATATAATCACGTTTATTCAAATGCTTTACATTACGACCTTCAATACTATCACCACGTTCCAGACCGTATTTACTTCCAACCTCTTCATACAAAGAAGTATGCATATCCTTTAATATTTTTCCATATTCATACCTGTCTTTCCCAAATTTAGCAGACCACATGACACATTCGCGTCCACTTTTTGGGCGTACACCCACTGGCACAATCAAAGCATGAATATGAGGTGAAGTTTCATCCAAATGAACCTGAAATCCGATAATATTCTCCCTACCATAGCGACGAGAACACCAATCATAAACATCCTTTGCCCAAAGCTCAACTTCTTCACATCTACGTAAATGACTATTGTCGGCATTCTTTTCCAGGTTCACAATCTGGCTGCCGAAAGCCATCTGAAGTGTACGATCATGGTTACCGCCAAATAAGAATCGAGCACAACAATTCGGCTGAATCTTACTGTCAGGCTTAAATGGCTTCCATCCAAGTTCACAAAGTCTTTCCTGTAATCTGACATCAAGAGACTTCGGATGATATCCCAACGGATATATTTTTCCATCAGGACCTATTTCAAAATTCAACTTCATTCTAGTCTTGTCATAATGGTTAGTAGGATCCTCATTTTTCCTATCTATTTTTGTTTCATTCCAACGTCTTTCGTTTTCATTAGCCTCGGCTGTGCCGAATGACTTCCCTGCTTCGACATGCATGGCCTGTTTTATATCTGTATTCATAAATGTCTTTCCAATATGTGTTTATTCATTATAGGAGCTTGCTCCTTAACCAGTCTGTAATGCCAGACAATGACCAGACTTTATTGCCTGTAGGCAAAAAGTCCTTATTGTGTTATGGACTTTCTATAAATCCATGGAACAAGTTCCTTTACTATTCAATAAGTTCCAGATCAAATTCATCAATGAGCAACTGCAATGCAGGATTACGCTGTATCATCTGACGGAGTATCTGCCTCTTTGATGGTGAATACAAAAAGAAGTCTGCAATATCCAATCCTTGGCTGCGTTGCTCTTCATCGGATGTACATTCCAAGACATTGGACACAACAACCCGTTTGCATATTCCTGCTAACAAAGCAGACTTTTCTTTCCATTGTTCAGTTGCTCCTAAATCAGGGATGAGAGTAACTTCCCTGCCTTTGAGAACCTGCATAGCTTCACTGTTGAAACAACCGTTCTTTCCACCTGTTGCCAGCCATATATAATCGGGGATAAAATGGCTCATTACAACAGCGGTCTTTTCACTTTCTACCAGCATTACTGGAGACGATGATTTTTTTAGAAGATGTTCTCCATACAAACACTGCTTCAAATGGAAATCCTGCAACTTTAACTCGGAATGTGCCCAGCTGACAAAAGCCTGAGGTTCTTTAACCCGATGGCCTGTCTCGGCATTATAGCACATTACCTTTCCTGTTCTTACTTGTCCATTTATATCTATCTGCCAGAAGACTGTTGAACCTCCCCATTTTGCAGATGTTCCTATACGATACATGTCAAATAACCTGTTTGTTTCACTTTCACCAAATACGCGACAGAAATATTGATACAAAGGGTTTATTGAATAATGTGACTGACTCCTTAACACATAAGATGAAGGAATATACGAAGGGGTAATACAAACGGATGTTTTATCTACAGACTTATAAGAGGCTGAAAGCAGTGACTTACCATTATCCACATTCATTTCCAATTTATCAGGATTATCTTTGAAATATTCCTTTGGCGTATAGTGATAGCCACAACTGTTCTCATGATCACACTTACCGACATTGTTTGGAAAGATAATGCTGCCCAATTCATCAATATACCTGACAAAACATCGGCTTTTACCACAACTCGGACAAGTAGTCTTGGTTCCGGGTTTGTATTTCTGTAAATGAAATCTGTATTCACCCATGGTTCTCTGATTTTAGTGTTGTCGCACTCTGCACTTTTGCACTTTGAGAAGATTGCACAGTATCTTGACATGATGAAAGTGCAATAGTGCAAGGTGCATCAGTGTTTTCTGTCATAAGTTTACGATAAACTCCATGCTGAAGCTTCTCTATAAGAGGGTGCTGAAGCCGACACAATTGGTCAAGCGCATAATAAACAGATCGTCTGGACATATCAACTTTTCTACCGGCAATAACTGCATCCCCAGAAGTAAACCTCTCTCCTAGCAGGGAGAGCCAGGCTTCCTTCGTTTCACCAATACTGTTTGTGACAATGGTTTCCTGAATCCTCCGGTATGTTTCCTCATAATATTCAATCATACGGATTGCTGATTCCACGGAATCCTGTTCGACATATTGCATATCGCCACTATCAGTAGCCCATTTCATTACCTGGAACAATAGGGAAAGACGTGCTACATGCCCGTTGAGTTTCATCTTGCGGCTTTCAACATCGGCATCGTCCTCAATGGCATTTACTGCATCAATTATTCCATTATACCATTCATAAAAGCATTCTTCCGCATCATCAGACATTGTAAGGATACGAGGATTTACCGTTGTTCCTTTGTCATCAAGAATACAAGGGATGCTGAAAACTCTGTTGATTATTGTCCTCCATTGATTCATGATGTCAGGACGAAGTGTATTTCTTTCTTCCCGTCGCCATCCGGATATCTTCCGGTTTTTAGGATAGACAAACAGAAAGCGATCAAGCAATCCATTGGCAAGGAATTCTGTACGGAAGACTTCCTGCAGCATATTTGTCTGTACTGAACCTATGACATTTATACATGGATTCTTGATTAGAACAGGACGTGATTCTGACTTGCGGATAATCTTTAAAGGCTGTCCACTATAAGCTGTCAGCAAATCTTCAATAAGGTTGTTCTTGCTGTTGTACCTTTTAACGGAATTGAACAAAGCCAGAATTTCATCGACTACCAATGTTATCCCACGCTGATTATGCTGATGAATATTCATCATCGCCTCAGGAGTGGAATCATAAATGACAGTAGTTATAAAATTAGGCTTTTTGAGCAACCGCTCTTCCCCGTCAGTACCGTGCTTACCTGCTGACATGGCTCTCTCATATTCATCGTATTCTTCGTTATATTTCTCATGCAGCCGGTCATCATACTCATTTATCGGCTTATAAATAAAACCTAGAGGAGGAGTCTTTCCAAGTCGGGGACGACCTACCAACATCATATAAATGGAAGCGCAAGTCTTCCACTCTCCCTTTATACGGATATGACAAGAATTACCTATTGCAGTAGCAATGGCAGACAGAATAATAGACGCAGTATATTCCACATTAAAATTTTCGTATCTGGCAAGGTTGAGGATAATCTCCTGTATTTT
>CANQSM010000128.1 GCA_947626525.1 uncultured Phocaeicola sp.
GTAAAGTTAATGTAAAGCCCTGTCAACGCCGAGTTCCTACCCAGCCTCGAGAGGTCTTTAGTGATGCAAGTTGATACATTTCCCGCCTCAATTTCCGAAAGCATCTCTTGAAAACCGGGGCGATCGTAATTTGTGCCTGAATAGCCGTCATCGACGAAAAACCGTGGGTTAGGAAATCTTTTTTCTCTTGCGTATGCCTCAAGGACCATTTTTTGATTGGCTATCGACCCGCTCTCACCCTCCAAGGCATCCTCTTGGGATAATCGGCAATATAAAGCCGTGATTTTGTTGGTTGCCATAATTTCCTCCTTTTCTTCGGCAACCGTCAGCGTTGAATTTAGCATTTCTATCATAGCACATCTCCTTTCAAAATTCAATACTTTAAAGCGATAATTTTCGATCGTTCTCGATAATTCTTTCGAGCTTTTTGTGCAGCGGTTCATCGCCAACAAACTCGGCAACGACGGTGTATTCCGTTCCTCCGATTGTCTGCTTTGTCGTGATGTTCGGAAGCCAGTATGCGGACGGATTTTGCACAATAATGTGACCGTTTTCGTCGAACCGAATATTACGCTTGCTCTTGATGATTTCAGTTTTTTCGCCGCTTTTGTTAAATTTCATGAGTATCTCTCCTTTTCTTTTTGTTGTTTTCCTTGTGTTGATTGTTCGCTTGTTCAATTTTGTACTTGATTTGCCAAAGCCTTTTGACATCATCGCGCACCGCCGAAAATTGCTTTTGAATATCCTCAAAATCTTTTTGAAGCTGTGCTTTTTCATTCCTCCACGCGCTGATTGGCAGCTTGCCGTCCTTGAAATACGGACGAAGTTTCCGCTCTGACATATGATAAAGCCGCAGCGCGTTTTCGTTTTCAGCTTGGAATTTTTCGCGTTTTGACTTCCATTTTATTTCGAATAATTCATCGGAAACTGGCTTATTCTCGGCATAGTGCTGCGCCCAAGTAAGCAGATTATCTATCTCTTTAAGCCGTGCGGATTTCTCGTTCGACCGTGCCTTGAAACCGTCAACTTGTACTCCCAATTCTGTAATCTTGTCCTGCAAATCTTCAAAAGTTTCTATGTCGTTTGCTTTCAAGAAATTGATGTCATCGGTCGATTCTTTAAGATTCTTGATTTTGGCAGTCTGGCTGTATGCGCCTTTGTTCCTCATAGAGTTGTAGGCGTTGAGCGATTGAATAAGGCTTGACTGGCTATTCTCGCTTACCCAGTTTTTCATTGCCGATACTTTCTGCTCGGCGGCAAGAATCATCTTATTGGTTGCCTTAATCCACCTGTTCAAAGTGCCTTTTTCGGTCTGGATTCCACGTTTCTCCATTGCCCTGACGGTCGGTCCCTCATGAACGGTCGGCAAAAGTTCAACACCCTGCCTCTCATAACTTCGGTGGTCGATTCGCTCGTCAAGACCCTTTTCGGCAAACTTGGCGTTGCATAAATCGCACCATACTTTCCTCCAATGCTCCAAAGTTTCAGAGCTGCCCCAGTTTGTTGTTGGCACGGCGTTGAAAACATACTCACCTGACTTACCCCGCAACCGTTCGCCATGCTCATCAAGAACATATTCTCGCCGCTGCTTCGCTCCCCACTGTCCGTTTTCATCAAGCGGTCGCATCGGACACAACACATGAAAATGCGGATTTTGTATGCCGTCTTTGCGGTCGGGCAGATGAACGGCGAAGTCACAAATCATGCCTTTGCTCACAAATTCGTCCATTAAAAATTGCCTTGCAACTTCGATGTTTTCTTCCATAGAAAACTCGTTTTGCAAGGCGATGTCAAAACTGTATGCAAGCTGCGCTTTCGGGTGCTGCTCAGCTTTTTCGACCGAGTTCCAAAGCGTCTGGCGGTCGGAATATTCGGGCGGAGCGTGTGAGGGTAAGAGTATTTCTGTATAGATAATTCCTCGTTTTCTGGTGTAGTCGCTGATTTCGCCGTAATACTCCGAAAAGAGCTTTTCGCCCGAGCGATAGGCGGCGCAAGCAACCGCCGACTGCCCTTTGCTGCGCTTGATTTGTGTGACGTGAAAATGATATGTCGACATTATCTCATCTCCCTTGAAATTAGATTTTGCACTTCGGGAAGCGCGAAGATTTTCTCGGCAAGCTCGTAAAACTCGACCTCGCTCATATCTTTTACAGATGGCGCAATACTCTCGATTGCTGCTCCACGGGTGATTAGGCGATGGGCGCGCTTTTGCCGTTCGCCGTTTTCATAGTAGGCTTTGCGGTTTTTGAGCCGAGCAAGGCGACGGTTTTCTTGCTCAAGCTCACGTTCGGCTTCTTTGATTTTGGTTTCGATTTCGTTCATATTTCCTCCTTTTGACATAAAAATACCGCCTGCAAAGTAGACGGCTTCAAACTATTGGGATAGCCCGCTAGGGCGCAAGGCACTCCTTGAACGGAGCTGGCGACGAAAATGCCCCGACTTCGACGGTCAGGGCAAGCGTCTCGGCTGTCGCCTCGGTCGGTGCTTCTGCCTGCGGCAGAGGTCGCCACCGGCGACCCGCACCCTTGAACGGAGCCTTGCGACGAAAAACCGCCTTGACATACGTCAAGACGGTTAGCCTCGCAGAGCGCACATACCCCATAGGGGGGTATAGAAGTGCGCACTTCGTGAAAATATTCTGCCACTTCAATCCTTCCCGTAAAATACCTCGCTGAAAAAGTCCTCGTCTTTCAGCATTTCGGGCAGGTTGCAGGTCAGGACCTCTTTCATACCCTCGGCATATTCCTGATACTTTGCAAACGTTTCGCCGCTCATAAGTCCCGAGGGTTGGCTTTGCAGCAACTCTTTTATCCCGCTATCCAAAATTTCAAGCTTTGAAACGACGTGCTGATATTTATGCGTATGCTTTTGATCTTCAAAAAGAATCTCAATATATTTCAGCAGTTCGCAGGCAATATCCTGCTCGTCGGTTCTGCCGCCAAGCTCCATTATTTCGGCGTTTGTGTAGTATTTTGTATCATCAATTCGGTCGCCGAGAATGTGGATATAGTATATCAGCGCGCAGAAGCTGTCCTTTTTCGCTTCGTCGCCTTTAAAATCAAATATTTTTTCAACTGTGCTGATGAGAATTTCTTTTCTGAGCAGCCACCGCTCCAGAACCTCGCCGTCGTATACTCCGATTTCGGCAGTCCAACCTCTGTGCGTAGCTCGTCTGTGATATGCTCCCGACGAGGGATAATCAATATCTCTTAGTTTAGGCAGCCTTTTAACGCCAAAGGTTTTTAAAGCAGTCAAATCGCCCTGACCGTTCGCGTTAAACTGGTCAATAGTCAGGTAGGCGGCAGATTCAAGAGCATTTATCTCGTCCAAAACCGAAGGATCGTTATCTATTACCTTAAAATTTTTGAATAAAACGTCCTCGGTCATTCGGTCATGCTCATCGCGCTCGTATGCTCTCACCCTCGGAATATCCGAAAGCAGCAGAACCAACGCCAGCAGCACCGCGGAAAATTTCTTAAAACGCTTCATTTCATTTTACCTGCTCAAAGTCAAACGACGCGGGGATAACAAATTTCTTTTCTTTATAGTTGCTGACCCTAAAGTTTAGGACTATCGGCTTGCCGTCCGTATATTCGCCGTTGAATATATCGACCCTCACCTTGCTGTCGGCTGTCCACTCGCAGTCTTTTGCGGCTTTGCTTATATACACGACAGTGAATTCCGAAAAATCATCTGACGGGCGAACGACCTCGTCAACCGTCCAGTCGTCGTACACTTCGGTGTCTGTACCGTTTGTGACGGTGACAATCACGGTCGCGCTGTCTGTAACGCAGGAAGCGGGCAGGACAAGTCTGTTTTTATCATACTCGGCGGTTATATCCGCGCCGCCTTTGCCGAACGAAAAATAATTTTTGATTGATTCATTCATAAAGCCGCCGTTTTCCGAGCCGTAGAGAATTCCGTCGATGCGCTGTTTCTCTGCCTTGGACAAATCAAGATTATCCGCGACCGAAAACAGCAGTTCGCAGTTCAGCGCGAGCGGTTCATAAATTTCGGGTAAAGCGGTCTTTCTGCTTTCTTTGAGCAGTTTATTATATTCCTTAATCTGCTTTTTCTCTTTTTTGTCGGCGTCATTTGGAATCGGAATTTCCTTGACGTCGGAAATATATTCGGCGTTCAGGCTGTTTTGCTTTCCGATAAGGTAATTGACGTTATTGAGTGCCAGATCATACGCCTTTTTGAGATACTGCTCGTCCTGAGTAATCGAATACAGTTCGACATAAATCTCCGCGGCGAAATACCTTAATGACCATTCGTCACTCTCGGTGTTGTCCTCAATCATTTGCAGATATTTCAAAGCCGTTTCTACATAGTCGCTTTCCGACAATTCCTCTTTTGACGACGCGATAGCGATGGGCAGTGTCTTTGCAAGATAATAGTCCTTACGGAATATCCCCGTCCTCAGCTTTTCATACTCGTCGACCGATTCAAGGCACTTGTCATACTGCCCGTTGTCATAATAACATTCCGCAAGAAGCAGCCAGTAGTTGCCGAAAGATTTATATGTTTCCCGTTCCGATTCAAGGAACTGTATCTGCTGATGAGTGTTGTCGTTATTTTTGATCTGCACAAATTTTTCAATCGCGCTTTCATTAAGGGCTAATTCGCCCGGGAGATTATCCTGACGGACAATATCTATCATATATGTAAAGGCGCGCTTTCTGCTGTCATGCAGGGTTTCCGCCTCTTCATCATCAAGCTCCCAGCCGTCCTTTAAATAGTCCTGCTCTATTTCATCATTGTAATTTGAATAGCTGCTGATAGAGTCCACCGCCATATATGCGACTGACAGCACAAGGCCTTTTATGTCAAATGAACCTGCCGCGCTCAATAACCCGATAGGATTCGGGATAGCCTCGCGGATAGCTTTAGCCTTGTTCTGGTCGTAGATATATTGCAGACGTTCCCTTTTTACAGCGATCATTCTGTATTTTTCGATATTATCAAGCAGGCTCACAAGATAGCTCTCGGTCAGCTCGTTCACGTTTGCGGGGTTAGTGTTGTTGATGAGCGCGGCATAAGCTTCCTCTAAAAACATTTTGCTGTTTTTAGAGGAATTTATCTCCTGCGACAGCATGGCAAGATAATTAAGCCAAGCAATCGAATTCTCCTGAATATAAATCAGGTTTTCGTCCTCATCATCTTCTTCGGGAATATCGCTTATTTCGCTTTCAGCCATGGCGGGCTCGGCTTCTTCGGAAACGGTCGTGACCTCAGTGGTCGCAGCTTCGGTGGTCTGCTCCGTCACGGTGGTCGCCTCGGTCGTTACCGCTTCGGTAGTCTGCACGGTCGCAGACGTTTCGGGCGCAAGCGTATCCGCAGGCAGAACAAACGTCCCACCAACGGGCAGGTTTTCCCGCTCGCCCGCGCAGCCTGTCAGAAATGCCGCCAAATAAACAAATGTAACAAAAAGAACCGCCGCCCTTTTCATTCATATCCCTCCGAAAATCAAATTATATTTCCCTTGCTCACGTCGTTGACGCAGCCGCATTCTCTGCATTTCCATATACCTGTCTTATCCGAAAATCCCTTTTGGACATTAAGATAGGTTTCGCACTCGTCGCAGAACCAGAAAACCGACCTGTTTTTGTCCCTGTCGGAAATGCTGTAGCCGCAGTCGGGGCATTTCCAGACTTTGCCGTTTGAGCCGAGATACATATTCCCACTTCGGCATGCGGGGCAGTCGGTCCATAACCTGACCTCCGAATACATACTGCCGCTCCAGTCGATTTCTCTGTATTCAAACCCCTCAAACGGGATTTTTTCGGAGCAGTAGGGGCATACCGCGAATTTTCTGTATGTATTTATTTCAATATCCGCTCCGCAGCTGCTGCATTTTATCTTAGCGGGTACCATCTCATTCCTCATTCGGTATCGGCGGTATTGCGGTTTCAAACATCTTTTTCAGATTATCTACCGCGCCCGCCTTTGCCCATTTTTCCATGCCGCTTTGCCACACCAAGCTGTCGGAAGTCATCTGTCCCGATACCGCCATTTGTGCAAGGACTGCCATATCATAAGGACCCGTGGGCTTTCCGTCTTTGGCGACGTAATAAGCCGTGTTTGGAACAGGCGGGGGCGTTTCCGCGGACTTGCCCGCGCCCGACATTATTCCGTTCATCGTTCCCGCGATGTTCTGACCGACGGCTCCTCCGAGAGCCATTCCCGCCATCATAGCCGCAGGATTAAATCCCGCACCGCCAAGCTCAATGCCGCCCGCGCCGTTTGCTCCCATCTGTTCCAAAGCCTGCGCGCCCGCGATTCCGACTTCAGCCTGTTTCTCGACCTGATACGCGCCGATGTTAGCGGTCTGGGTTTGCTTATGCTGCGCATACTGACCCTCTTCGCGCTGAATCCTTAGCCGTTCGGTGTAATCCAAGGTTTCGGCGGCGACCTTTTTTGCGGTGACTTCTTTTGTGATTGCCATGAGCTGGCGATAGCTGTCGCTCGACTTGTCAAGCTCAATCGCGCTTATATCAACGCCCGACACCACCACGCCGAAGCTCTCTTTGAGCCGCTCGCTGATGTTATATTCAATATCGTCATTTATCTCCGAAGTCTTTGTTTCAATCTGCACAAGCGGAATATCATGTGCGGCAGGGGCGTTTGCGACCGCGTCCTTAACATATCTCGAAACGGCGTCGCGAATCTGCGCCTGAAAATCTTCAAGATCAAACTCGCTGAGCCTATGCAGCTTGATAAATTCCCGATAATCCTCAATGCGGAAGCTGACGGTGCCTCTCACCGCGACGGGAACGCCGAAATCGCCGAAGCGCGGGTCATATACCTCAAAATACGGAACGCCGAATTTGACCTGAACGATTCGGGCGAGGTTGATGAAATAGACCTCGGCTTGAAAAGGAGAACCGCCGTCATAGGCAAGTCCGACGATGCTCGCAAGGATAGGGAAGTTGGCGGTTTTGATCATCTCGTCATACGGACCGACGATGAAATCCTGCGCCACGCCGTTTTTCTGCTTATAAACAAAAACCGCGACCTCGCCGTCCTTTACGCGAAGTGAAGAACCCCAGCGGATCGCGTTTTCCCTGTTGCCGCCCGCCTGCGAGCCCGCGGGACGCCATTTCCAGATCAGATACGACGGCTCGTCGCAGCGAATGACGTCCATAAAGGCATGGGATTGCTTATCGTGATTTTTGCTGAAAAGTGCCATTTTTATTCTCCTCCCGTGTTAGCTTGTTTTTTCGATTCCTGTTCGGCTTCGTCTATTATTTCGAGAAGATCTTCTCGGGTTTTGTCCCATTTTTTCGCAACGGCTTCGTAATCGCTGCTCCATTCTGATGTAAAATTAAACGATAATGAAGCAGCTTTTATGCGGGCCATTGTATAATTCCCTTGGTCAATATAATCATATACTTCATCTACAATTGTATTAAGCCTCTCGCTTTCTTTGGTTACTCCCTTATCATAGCCGGAGCCCATCGAACCGAGCAATATTATCAAAGCGACAAATAAAACGATTGGCAATGAAAACAAGACAGCAACCGGAATTGCAATATTTTTTGTCAGTTTTCTTTGAGCCTTTGCCTCTTCGGCTTTCGTCCGGGAATATAAGTCTTTTATCCTTTCTATATCCTCCGGCGTATCTATTACAAGCATTGCCTTGTGATAAGCTTGGTCAAACTTTGCTTTCCATGCGCTTGACAGCGCTCGGATGTCCGGAGTTGGAATAACAGCGGTATTGTTATTTTTGATTCTTGAAGATGAAAGGATTAAAAACTCCCAAATGTCTTCATAGGTATTCGGAATCGTGTAGTTATTTATTAGCGAAACTTGTTTACGAACCTTTTG
>CANQSM010000129.1 GCA_947626525.1 uncultured Phocaeicola sp.
TTCGGAGGCAGGTCTGCGGAAACCTGCTGCCGAAAGGCAGTAAGGCGCCGCAAACCGAGCCTACTGGTGTACTGGGATATGATGATAAAGGACAGTCAAGGCAAAAGGATAAGCACGGAGGAATACCGTACAATGAGCAAGGAAGAGAAGAAGGATATGGATGTCATTCCTTTCATCAAGTCATTCCCGGTGTACAATGTGGCGCAGACCAATCTGGCCGAAGTACAGCCGGAGAGGATGCAGAAGCTACTGGACAGGTTCAAGGTTCCGGAACTTAGGGATACGGAAGGTATGTACACACATGCCGCACTCAACCGTATGGTGGAGACGCAGCAGTGGCTATGTCCGATACGTGCCGACAAGCGTGAGAACGGTGCCTATTATTCTCCCTCGAAGGATATAGTGGTGCTGCCCATGAAGGCGCAGTTCAATATCGGTGATTCTCCGGAAGAAACCTACCGTGGCGGAATGGAGTATTATTCTACCATGCTCCATGAAATGACTCACTCCACCATGACACCGGAGCGTCTGAACAGGGAGATGGGCGGCAGGTTCGGTGACCCGAAATACGCCAAGGAGGAGCTGGTGGCGGAACTTACGGCTGCCATGATCAGCCATTCCATGGGCTTTGATTCCAGGATAACGGACAACTCGGTTGCCTATCTGGACTCGTGGATTGGTGTACTGAAACAGGAACCGAAGTTTATCGTATCAGTCATGGCTGACGTGAACAAGGCTTCCGACCTGATTCTTGACCATGTGGATAAACAGCGTCTGGCTCTCGGCGAGCAGCCTTATCTGGCAAAGAATGACCCGCTTACTTCAATGAGTGCTGACGAAGAGAAATCTTTCAAGAATGCGGCCATCGTCAAGACCCGTTCCGGAGACTATGCCATCCGTGCGTCATACGATGGTGTGGAGCTGGGGCTGAAGAAGGTTTCCAAGGAAACGGCCAAAACATTCTTCCAGCTTACGGACTGGAAGGACAAGGAGGCATTCCTGAACATGACGGCACGGAAGACATACGAACCGGAGATTACTATGATGAGCAGGAACCGAAATGCCGGTACAGGACTTGGTATATGAAATTCTGTATAACATCTTAAATCGGAAAGCATGAGTGACTACAAGGTTAATTTCAGGGAAATGAAATCCCGTGTGGGGATTGATGACATTGCATATGCTCTGGGATACCGTCTGGACAGGAAGGCCGGTGTCGGACGTTACATCGAGCTGGTACTCGGTGAAGGCGGTAACAGGAGGGATACGCTGATTGTCAGCCATCCGAACGACAAGGCGGCACAGACCTTTTTCCGGCGTGACGGTTCAAAAGGCGATGTGGTGACACTCATCCGTGAGAATCTTTCTTCCTTTACTGTATCCGGAAAGGATGAGTGGCAGAAGATAGCCAAGGTCATGGCACGTTTTGCCAACATGCCTGAACCTGAATACAGGGAGGACAGGGAGTATGTTAAATCGGCAGGAAAATCATGCGGTGTGTTTGACGCTTCCAGATATGAGGTGAAGCCGGTTGACACTGGAAAAATACCGGGACTGTTTTTCCGGCGCGGACTGTCCAAAGCAACCGTAACTGCTCTTTCGCCCTTTATTTACCTAATAAGGGACAGGAACAACGCGAAGTTTGAAGGTTACAATATCGGATTCCCATATACTGACGGAAAGGGAAATGAAGTCAGGGGGTATGAAATCAGAGGACATGGCGGTTACAAGTCGAAAGCTGCCGGTACGGATTCGTCATCTTCGGCATGGGTGGCTGTTCCTTCGGGTATCAGTCCGGACAATGTAAGAAGCGTGTTTTTCTGTGAATCGGCTTTTGACGCCATGGCCTTCTACCAGATGAACCGGATACAAATTGGGGACAGTGCAGCTCTTGTTTCATTGGGCGGCACATTTTCCGACAGGCAGATAACCGGAGTCATGGAGCGTTTTCCCAATGCACGTGCCTTCGACTGTTTTGACAACGACCTGGCCGGAAGGATATACGGACTGCGCATGATGGCTCTGCAGGAAGGTATTCAGATGAAGATAAGCAGGACTGACGGCGGCATCCGTATTGAAGCGAAGGGAAAGGTATTCGAGCCTGACATGGAGCGTCCCCTACCGGCCCAGGTTGCCAGGCAGCTGAACATCCGGTACCGTATGGGACAGTGGCTTCCTCCAAAGGCTTTCAAGGACTGGAACGACTGTCTGCTGAACAGGCCGATGGAGCCGGTGATTTCACCACACAAAGAGGAACGTGAACAGAATCTGAGCGAACAAAGGAATAAAGGACATAAAATCTGAATGATATGAACAGAATCAAGTTAAGAATAACGGTAGTGATTGCTTTAGCGTTTTTTCTGCTGAAAGGTACAGACACTTTTGCACAACAGACAGACCCGACGCTGACGGGTGCTGTCTTTGCACAGACTTCCACCCTGAAGAATATCTATGACAAACGTCAGAAGGCACACGAGAAAATCATTGCTGCCGAGACTGCCGTAACGGTTGCACTCGATAGGGTACACAGTGTGGAGGACAAGATGCTGGAATATCTTTCCAATGCACAGGGTGCCATGCAGAATCTCTATCAGATTAAGCGTGCCGGGGAACTGGTGGCCACGGAGATACCTCAGAACTGCAGCCTGCTGCTCAAATCGGTCGGCAGTAACCTGAAGGGAACGGCCATTGCTGCAATCGTATCGGACGAACTGTCTGATGCCGCAACCTAGATGGCTGCGCTTTATCCGTTCATGAAGCAGCTGGTGACTTCCGGAAGCTATGATACAGGCGGGTCTGACGGAGGCAAGGAGAAGCACAAGGTAAACCTGCTCAGTTCTTCCGAGCGGTACTACATTGCAAACGAAGTACTGACCAGACTGGAGGCTGTCAATACCGACCTCTTTATCCTGGCATGGCAGGTACGCACACTCTCATGGAACGACCTCTGGTTCTCTCTTGACCCGGAAGGATGGGCAAACGTGATGTCCGGCAAGAACATCATAGGAGGAATCGTTGCGGACTGGAACCGGGGGTTCTCATTCAATTAATTCAAACATTGTAATTTATCAGGAATATGGATTCAGAAAAGAAGATTATAGGACGCTGTCCGTTCTGCGGCGGCAACGTGGTGAAGACCTGCAAGGGGTATCGCTGCGAAAACAACACAGGTGAGCATCCTTCTTGTGTGCTCAACATCAATGCCATCATCGGCAACCGGAAAATGAATGACGAGGAGATTGCTGAATTTTTAGAAAAACGCCGTATCCTTTTGGACGGATTCTCCACCAAGGAAGGCAAGACTTTCCCGACAGTGCTGGAACTTGCTGATGACGGTGCTGTCAATATGCAGTCTGTTATCGGCAGGTGTCCGCACTGCGGCGGCGAGGTACGTGTGGGAACAAGGGCTTTCAACTGTTCCAACTACAGCAATCAGGAAACACCGTGCTCATTCGCCATATGGAGGAATATAGGAGGTCATCAGCTGACACTGGAAGAGGCAAAGGAGCTTTGTGAGAAAAACATTACTTCATCAGAACTGGAGATGTACCGGGAAGACGGTTCCATTTACCGCAAGCGTCTCGGTCTGGCTCCGGACAAACTTCAAATCGTAAAAATATGAAACAGGGAAAGAAACTACTGATACTGCCTGCTGTGGCAGTTCTGCTCGGAATGGGAACCGGCTGTTCCGGCAACAGCGAGAATAAGGCACAGGATATGGCAAAAAAGGCACTGATGGCTTCGGTGGACAATCCGGAATCCGTAAAGATTGTCGGAATCAGCAAACCTGACTCTGTATTTGGCCGTGAGTATGTTACCATGAAGGAGAAGATGGCTCTTTCTGTGGCCATGATGAAAATCAGCCGCAGGTTTATGGAGGATACGGATTTTGATAATCCGGATTCAGAATGTCACGGGATGTCCGGAAAGATGAAACGTCAGATGGATACCATGACGGCACTCCGCTCCCTGATGGTTATGGGGGAGCTGAAGCCTATGGGTGATGAAAGTAGTCAGGAACGCAAGCCGTTCAGCGGTTGGAAGGTAAAGATAGAGTATGAAGCCATTGATTCTGACGGGCAACCTTACCGCTCTGAATACTGGTTTATTATGGATAAGGAAGTACAATGTGTAATCAGGTCATTTGAAATTCCACTGTTATGAAGCTGAAAAAAATTATTACCGATACTAGTATGGAGTGGGCTAATGCTCACTTCCTGTCATTGTGAACATGAAGAGTTCACAAGTCATTTATCTTCCCTTCAGGTTGGCAATGTGGTCTGTACGGACGGAAATATATTGTCCATGGACGGATTCAAGCAATCTGACAAGGAACCTGTTGGCATAGTTTTCCATGTAAACCGTAGTTCTGAAGCTGATAATCTCGGTTATGCGGTTTACATTCATGATATGGAACCGCTGGTTTTTGCTGACAGTCTTGGTATTGATCAGGGTACTTCTACATCATTGGCTGATGAAGACGGAAATGAGAACATTTATTCTTTGTTTAATAATGATGAAGTTAAGTCGCCAATAGCTATCAGGACTTTTGATCTGTGGAGTTATGGACAATCAGCCTATATTCCTTCTGTCCGGCAACTCTCTTATCTGTTCGCTGTTCGATATCAGATTAATGGTTGTATAACCGAAGTCAGAGAAAATCCGATTAATCTGAATCCGGGTGAATGCTTGTTATGGACTTCTACTGAAGTAGAAGGGCAAAAGGAGAATAAAGCCTGGCTTTATTCAATGCAGTCAGGAACAATCCAAGAGACCTCTAAAAATCAGTAACATAAATCAGTGGCTATTATGTCTATATATCATATAAAATAGTGAATATAAAAAAGTAGCCTTGATTAGTATATTCTATTTCAAGGCTACACTGATTCTGTGCTTTAGTAATAATGCAAAAGATATTATTCACAGTTTCTATATATTAAATACTGTCCTTCATATTTTGATTAAATATTTAAACCCTATGCTTACGTTCGTGGGTATTCCATAAAAAATCTACAAGTACTGTAGCACTTCCTACAGCAAGTTTTGCATGACGTTCTTCCAAACCTTTATATGATGCTGATTTTCCATGGCCACTACCGTATGAGTTTCGTAAATTAGAAATATTGATTGCTATTAGTTTAAGATTATGTAAGATGGATTTTATACAGTCTGCTTCGGGTAGAGAATCAGAAACGTCTTTAGGAGTAACCTTTAAGTATTTTACTGTTGTATCTACCAACTGTACCAAATTCCATTTTTTATTTATAGTTATATTATTGTCTTCCAAAATTGTTTTGCAGCAGCTTTCAATTAGTTCCTTAGCTTTTCCTATTGCTTCTGTTGGATTCTCAGATTGCATAATTTTCATTAAATCAAGCTGACTGTTCATGTATTCACTTGAAAAACGAATTTTTAGATTTTCTACAATTTCTGTAACCAAAGTAACACTCGCTTTTAACCTTGAAACACTTTCAACACATTTCTGATAAATAATTTTATATTCTGATGATGTTTTTTCTTTTTCATAATTTTTATTATTATCATAGTAATCAAATAGAGCTATACATAATTTAATAACATCATTTTCATTCCATTCTTCTGTAAACTTTATTAAGGATCTGCCTTTTGATAGTCCATAATATTCATTCAAAGGTATCCCTATAATATCCTTCGTAAATTGATTGAATGTTTTGTTATTAAAATCCAACACATAACCATCTCTACAAAACAATGTCATAAAATTTTTAACATCTTCTTTTTTTACTCTTGAAAAGCTACTCTTAATTTTCCTCCAAGAATAAACAACTCGTCCAGATATTACACCATTTATATAAAACTCATATCCATCGTTACTTATAAACTGATTTATCTTTTCTAATACCAACTTCCATATACTAGAATCATCACGTACTTCAGGATGAAATATTTCACATAAAAAATTCAGGAGTACTTCATCTTCTCCATTTTGTAAGCGAAACCTTTCATCCTTAAAAATCCATCCATATAAACAATTTTCATTGTTCAGGCGGGAATCATGTGCTATCATCTCATCTAAAGGATATAATCTGCCTAAAAAGTCTTTAAGGGACAATATTCCGCCGATATAAAACTTTTGTCTTGATGTGTCAAATATATTAACAGATTCCAATCCATTGGTTAGAACATCGAATATATCTCGTCTTGTTAATGTTGTTATTTTTTTCATCCTTATTAATATATATAATAGAATCTTTATTCTTATGATTCAAACTTTAAACTCTAAAGAATATCAATGAATATAACTTCAATTATTTCAAGCTTGCATCATTTAAAAAAATATGATTTAGTGTATAAACTAATGATTCTAATGTTTGCTTACGCAAAGATGGTTTTAATTGGCATTCCCATATTGTAATACAATGCCATCCCATAGCAGCTAACTCTTTTTGTTCTAAAATATCGCGTTCTTTGTTGCGACTTATTTTATTTTTCCAGAAATCAGTATTTGTTTTTGGAATCACAAAATACTTACAATTATCATGGCCATGCCAAAAGCATCCGTTCACAAAAAGAACTGTTCTATATTTCTTTAATACTATATCTGGATGCCCTGGAAGACGAGGATGATTCACTCTATAGCGAAAGCCTCTACTGAACAAGAACTTACGGACCAATATTTCCGGTTTGGTATTCTTGCTATGTATTGCCGACATATTTTTATGACGCTGTTCTTTATTTAGCCGGTCTGCCATTACTTTTTATTTAATCAAATTATCAATATAAATCATTTTTATATTTTGATCTATTATTGATTTTAAATTAAGACTTCCTATTTCCACTTTAACATTAACATTAATCTTATAGCTCATATACAGATTTGCATCGTCTGATATTGTATACATATCTTTCAATTGAGACTTAAGAGTTAGTGTAGGTCCGTTACAATCAAAATTAAAGACTTCATATCTGTCACGATTATTATGTATCAATAAATATTGTACGGCTGTATATCCTTCAATCAAACTCATCAAATCTTCATTCTGATATAATGGCAAGGCAAATGTTTTTGTTTCATTTAGCTTTTTTATGACTATATCAAAATTAGAATCTTCCTCAATAACGCAAATAGTCTTCCCTACTAAGTCTCTATTAAATTCCGTAGAACTAGTTACATCATTAAGAACTTCGTAAGGGTCTTGACCTAAACTACATCTTTCTACATAGAAAGCAGAACGTAGCATCTCTATCAACTTCTTATTTGAGTCTGCATTTTTCTCATTTCGTTCTAATGCAAGTGAATATATTTTTTCATCAGAAAAAGGCTTATAAATCTTACCTATCAACTCCTTAAAATGACGCTTTATATATTCTTCTTCATTAACATTATCATAGGCACGCATTACATAAAAATCATAATCCTTCTGTAACCATTCCTGAATTTCATTTCTAAACATATCCCGCACTTTCTGTTTCCAATTATTCTTTTGGCTCCTCTCATTGCGGGCATACAATGAAAGAACATAAAGGAAATTCACATCGTAATGAAACAGCAATAATGTATCCCTATCAAAAAGACGGTTTTCATAATGAGTCTTCTTGTACCGTTTGTTTATACGATTTGTCTGAACAATGCCATCATCAGTATAATCAAATTCTTTATTCATCATTGCAGAAATAAAAAAGTTTGGAATAATATTATATCCTTCTGTTATGTCATCTCTTAATTTAGGGATATTCAGAATTTAGTCAACTAATTATTTGCCAATATGATAGATATTTTGTAACTTTACAAAGAAC
>CANQSM010000130.1 GCA_947626525.1 uncultured Phocaeicola sp.
TTTTGGGCTACCCCCGCGCTCCTGCTCGTGCAGACGGTGATCCTCGCCTTTCTGCTCATAACCTAACCGCTTCGCTCTCCCCTTGCATAAGTCCACGCAGGAGAGAGCGAACAACACTTTGATAAGGAGAAGGAAATTATAAGATAACACATGGCAAAAAAGAACGGCAAGAAATCGGATGTACCCGATTACGCATTGGATTCGCTCGCGCGATTCCTGCTGCCCGCAATACAGAGGTATTATGAAACGGAAGAAGGCAAGCGGGATTATGAAGCATGGAGGGCACAGCGACAAGAAAAACTGAATATGAAAAAGAAGAAATGATCCCTTTGTACTCACAGGGATGCCGCTCGCGGGCGGTTGTGTTTCAGCACATTCACATTGAAAAATGCGCTAAAATTATCTTGCGCCGTCTTAAATCACAGACGGCGCAAGAACCATTTTTAGGAGGAATTTATGAAATACAAAGAATGGCTCTCGGTCTGGCTTGAAAAATACATCAAGCCTTCCTCGAAAATCAGAACTTACGACAGGTATTGTCAGCTTACATACGGGCATATTATTCCCGCTTTGGGGGAAGAAGAGATGAAAGATATTTCCCCGATCAAATTGCAGGATTTCATTGCAGAACTTCTTAAAACGGGCAATCTGAAAACAAAGAAGGGGCTTTCGCCGAATACCGTCAATACAATCATCACGATTTTGCGATCTTCCATGAAGTCGGCGTATGCGCTCGGGATCGCCCATCACGATTCCGCCAATACGATCAAACGCCCCAAACTTACGGAAAGGCAAACCGAATGTTTTTCGCTTCCCGAACAAAAGCAAATCGAAACGACGGTTTTGCAGGCGAAGAAGAAAAAGCTCTTCGGAATCGTTCTCTGCCTCTACACGGGACTACGCATCGGAGAACTGCTCGCGCTCAAATGGTCGGACATCGATTTTGAAAAAGGACTTTTGCGCGTGGAGAGATCCTGCCATATGGGAAAGACGGAAAACGGAAAATATGAGCGGATCGTCGATACGCCGAAAACCTCTTCGTCAAGAAGGCTTATTCCCATCCCGAAACAGCTTTTGCCCGACTTGAAACGTTTGAAAAGCGGTTCGGTCTCGGAATGGGTGATTTCGGAAAACGGCTCTCCGCTTTCTCCGCGCTCCTATCAGCGCAGTTTTGAATTGCTTCTTAAAAAGCTGAATATTCCGCGGCGAGGGTTTCATGTATTACGGCATACCTTTGCAACGCGAGCCTTAGAGTGCGGCATGGACGTTAAAACGCTCTCGGAGATTTTGGGGCATAAAAATCCCACCGTTACCCTCAACCGCTACGTTCACAGCTTGTTGGAGCATAAGGCGGAGATGATGAACAAGCTCGGAAAACTGTTTTGAAAATGCGCCGATTATCATAATCGGCGCACACATAACCGTATCTATTATAACAAATTCTCTCAAAACTGTCAACGCGGGAAGCGGGATATTTCGCTTCCCGCTATTTTTTTGTTCTTTTGCCGTTTCTTCCGTGAACTTTTCGCCCCATTTTGTGCGCCGATTATGATATTCGATGCACAAAACCAAAGCGGAAAATTCATCGAAAACTTCACACGGAGGATAAAGTGTCCAAAAACGTATCGAAAGAAAGGCGCGAGCGGCTTATCGAGGAAATCAAGGAAATCAAAACTTATATTGCTTCCGCACCGCAGGATGAAAATACTGCGACGCTTCTGACCTATATTGCAGAAATCGAGAAGGATATCAAAAACAAAAAATACGGACTTGTTTTTGAAGAACATAGGGAAGCCGTCGATGAGCTATTAGAAACGCATACGCCCGTCTTGACGGAAGAAAAAGAGCTATTTATCGACAACGGTGGAAAAATGAATTTTCTCATCGAGGGCGATAATCTTGCCGCTCTTAAATTGCTTGAAAAAACGCACAAGGGCAAAATTGATATTATCTATATCGATCCGCCCTACAACACAGGAAAAGAAGATTTTATTTACAACGATAGATATGTTGGTTGCGACGATATGTTTAGACATAGCAAGTGGATCTCTTTTATGGAGAAACGTTTGCGGTTGGCACAAGCTTTGTTGTCTAACGACGGGGCAATCTTCATATCGATTGACGATAATGAATATGCGCCATTGAAATTGATTTGCGATGAGATTTTTGGCGCAGAGAATTTGCTTTCTGTTCACCATATTCAGGTACGATTTACAAATAAAAGCTTAAACGAGCGGAAAGCCTTTCAGGAATGCGTGGAATATGTGTTAATATATGCAAAAAACGCCGCCCATTTTCCAGCCAACCGACCTCAAGTTGAATATTCACTTGAAGCATTCAAGTACAAAATAAATGAATTAGCATCGCCTATCAAATTAAAAGTCGGTGATCGCGATGTTGAGGTATTTAGGAAGGGCGAATGGGAAATTGAGCAGGTTTCTGCGAATATTGATAACTTAAAAGAAACGTGGGTTACGGGAAGTATATATTCAGGAACAGGACATGGGGCAATTTATCAAAAAATCGTAGAACCGCGCCTTGCCATTGATGGTTATCAATGCTTATATAAAGTTTATGGCTTGGGAGAAGACGGACTCGGTTATCGTTATTTTAGCGGCCCACAAAAGCCTAGTGCCACCAAAGGAAAAATGTTTACAGGCGTCCCAATAGCAAGGCGTAAAGAGATTGAAAACGGGCAAGCCATCAAATTGGGTGTAATTCCGAACATATATGATTTTAGCCCGGATTTTGGAAATATCCGTCACGAGGGCGGAGTCGGCTTCAATAGTGGCAAGAAGCCTACAAAACTGTTGAAACAACTTATAAACTACCATAAACGGAAAGACATCACTGTTCTCGACTTTTTTGCCGGTTCTGCTTCTACTGGTCATGCGGTGCTTGACCTTAATTATGAAGATAGTGGGAATAGAAATTTTATACTTTGCACAAATTCGGAAAAAAATATATGCCGAGAAATAGCATATTCCCGCTTAAAAAATGTAATATCGCATCATAACGTTGCAAGCCTCAAATACTTCAAAATAGACTATATCCCCATCTCGGAGAAACTTTACTACGAATATGCCGACGAACTTTTGCACCATATCCGCGAACTTGTAGAACTTGAAAACGGAATCAATTTCACGGGCAACGATGAGATAGCCATTCTCCTTACCGAGGAGGAATTGGACGCATTTGCGGCATCCATGTCCGAGAACACCGCGTGCAAAACGATCTATCTCGGGCACGACGTTCTGACAAGCGAAACGCAAGAAAAATTATTCAAAAAGTACAATATCACCGTCAACGTGATTCCCGATTACTATTACAGGGACTTGGAGGGCTGACATGAATATCACTTTGGCAGATTTTCAATTGGAAGCAATCAGGCGTTTGCTTGAAAGCATGGAAGAAAGCGTCCGCGACATTATCTTAAAAAGCCCAACGGGGAGTGGAAAGACGATCATTTTGACCCACTTCATGGACGAATATATGAAGGGGCACGCAAAATGTGTGTTCGTTTGGCTTACGCCCGGCAAGGGCAATCTCGAAGAACAGAGCAAGGCAAAAATGGATAAGTATATCCATAACGCGCAGACGAAACTTCTTGCCGATGTCATGACGGGCGGTTTTGCGGAAAATGACGCCTGCTTTATCAACTGGGAAAAACTGACGAAGAAAGGCAACAATGCCTTGAAGGACAGCGAGCGCACAAACTTTTTGGAGTGGATCGAAAAGGCGCAAGACGCGGGGCTTTCGTTTAAGGTCATCATCGACGAAAGTCATCAGAATTTTACCGAAAAAGCGGATGCGATCGTGCAACTCTTTCGCACCGACAAGATCATTCGCTGTTCTGCGACGCCTCTTTCCGATAAGCACGCAAAACTCATCGAAGTTCCCGAGGAAAATGTCATCGCCGAGGGATTGATCAAAAAATTGCTCGTCATCAACGAGAATTTCCCGCAGGTAATCGAAACGGAAAATCAAACAGAATATCTCCTTGAACGGGCACTTGAAAAACAACGGAAACTCCGTTCGGCATTTCTTAATCAAAAAGCGGATATCAACCCGCTCATCATCGTACAACTTCCGAACAATTCCGACTTGCTTTTGGATGTCGTGGAGCGGTATTTTGAGAAGAACGGGATTACATACGAAGCGGGAACGCTTGCCGTGTGGCTTTCGGATCGGCACGAAAACCTCGAACACATTTCCGACAACAATGCCGCCACGGTCGCGGTCATCATCAAACAGGCGGTCGCCACGGGCTGGGACTGCCCCCGCGCACATATTCTCGTCAAATTGCGTGAGAACATGGACGAAACGTTTGAGGTGCAGACAATCGGGCGTATTCGCCGTATGCCCGAAGCAAAACACTATGACGTTGATCTTCTTGACAGTTGCTATCTCTATACATTCGATAGCACATTTACGCAGGGTGTAAAAGCGAGCATGGGCAAGGGCGCGTTGGATGCCAAAACTTTATTCCTCAAAAACGAGCATAAGACGTTCACTCTCACCAAAGAGCAGCGGACTATGGTAACAGACCTGCGCGATTCCCGCAAGGCGCTTGCCGCTATTTCGACGTATCTGAAATCGACCTACGGGCCGACGGGTGATAAAAAACAGAACAAACTGAAACTGCAAAGCAAGGGGCTTATCTTTTCCGACCATATCGTACGCTATACTTATTCGGGGAAGGTCGCTATGATCTGGGAACTTTCCGAAAAAGACAGGCTCAATGCAATCGAAATAAAAGAGCCAATCAACACACACATTCATGGGCGAGAATACCACCATCGTGTCGGGCAAATCGGACTTGAAATCGGCATGGAATATGCCAAGATGAATACGATTATCGGCAAACTGTTTTCGGACAAGTTTTCTTATACGGGGCAGGTGCTGAATTTAACCGTGCGCGAACTCTATGCGTTTGTGATCAACAATATGGATGTGCTACGGCA
This sequence comes from uncultured Phocaeicola sp., assembly GCA_947626525.1. Lineage (GTDB taxonomy): Bacteria > Bacteroidota > Bacteroidia > Bacteroidales > Bacteroidaceae > Phocaeicola_A. The sequence continues at coordinate 4,965 of CANQSM010000130.1, forward strand.
TATTTGTCGGGAGGCTATGGCGGCAAACTTGGCGCAGGGGTCGCTCGCTCCCGCTATGGTTTCCGAAAAACCGTTCTACTTCCCGCACAGTATATCGTTTACTTACGACTCAACAAGCAAAGTGCAATCGGAAAGCGCAAAGAACGTGTATCAAGGTTATCTACTCTCGGCAGAGCCGCGCTCTTCTTCCGAAAAGAAATTCGAGAAGTTTTGCGAAAACTGCGGCGCGGTGGATTGGTTCTATAAGAACGGCGACAAAGGAGACGAATATTTTTCTATCGTCTATCAAGACAACGGGAACAAGCAAAAACTGTTTTATCCCGACTACATTCTATCCGTAGGCGGCGAGACTTGGATCGTCGAAACGAAAGGTGGATTCGACCGCACGGGCGCAAGCGAAGATATAGACGTTTTTTCACTGAAGAAGTTTGAAGTCCTCCGTGCCTATCTTGAAAAACACGCCTTAAAAGGCGGCTTTGTGCGCTTCGACAAGCAAAGCGAAGAACTTTGTATTTGCACGAAAGCGTACAGCGACGACATCCATTCAGAAGCTTGGAAACTATTGAGCGATATTTTTAAGGAATAATATTCATTCAGACATACAAACAGCCATTCATTATGAATGGCTGTTTGTAGTATAAATACGATATGACAGGAAACGATTAAGATAGAAGTGCGTTAATTTTGCTGATAAGTTTTTCACATTGCTCAATTTCGTTTTGAGGCATATTTTTTATCTCGTCAGAGCTCGCCCATTTTAAGAAAGCTCTAGCTAGTTTATATTTGGAAAACGATGTTCCAATAGCTTCTTGAATTATATCTACAATTGGTCTGGAAGTCTGCTGATTGGCTTTTTGAGAAATCTCTATTCCTAAATATTTTTTGCATACATCCACTAATGAGTTGCGAAGCAAATCTTCAATTTCACAGTGTGCTACTGATCCGGAATAAAACTCTTTAGTAAGCAGAATATTTTTACGACCCAAAACATTAATTAATGTTTCTTGCTTTGCTGCTTGTTCACCAGAATTATCTGCATCAAAAAGTGCTACGACCTTGAGGTTTTGTGCGTGTAATATTGTCGCGTAATAAACAACCTTGCTTGCACTATCTGCGGGAACTTTTGATATAATATCATTCAACCCCTTCTTCCCCAAAGAGATTAAGATGCTTGAGATTCCTTCAAGATACCAATAATCTGTTAAGCCTTCCAATACTAAATTTCTTTCGTTTATAAACAAGTTTTGCGCAAGATCGTAACCCAATGCTTCTTGTAGCGGGAGTAATGCTGCCTTATCTCCCGCTGTTACAGTAGTATGAACTTTGGTTCCATCGGAACGACTAATCATTTCTACAACGCGAACTTTATCAAGCTCATTTGCTCCTACAAGGAAAGGAGAATGGGTTGTAAAAATTGTTTGATTGGATTCGCTCAATTTGTCCAACGTCTTTCTAAATTCTGCTTGCTTAAGACCATGTAAACTGAGTCCGGGTTCGTCCAACAACAAAATTGTATTTTTATGCTTTTCATCAGCTTCTGCAAAAAACACAACAAAAAAGGAAACCATCCATTGAAAACCCTCTGAACGCTGATCGAGTTCGACTTCAACGCCCAAATCATCTTCAACTACTACTTTAAGATATTGACCATCAGCAATAATTCTTATTTTGTTCGCTTCTTCTTTTTTAACGTTTGGATTCCAAATTTCTTTTATAATGTTAGTTAACTGTATGGAGGCAGAATTTAATTTGTACTGTCTTTTGTCTAACTGATTTTTATAATCTTGTTCTGTCTTACCATTTTGTACTGCAAGATTTGATAGTTCCCTTGCAGTAAATCCTAACAATTTCAAAAGGCAATTATTACCATAATCATACTCTTTATCATCAAGCAATTTCCTTTCTGTTCTTTCAGCAAGTTTTTGTAAATTGATTGATGGTTTTATCCTAAAATAATTAGAGAATAAAACAAACGAAGGCAAATAGGATCTGCATTGTTTTATCGCCGACTCTTTTTGGACAGGAATATTTAAGGCAGCAATTATCTTATCATAGCGTTTTTCTTCATCGCTTTCCTCGTTAATAAAATTCAAATTGTTTTTGAGGAATTTTTCTATTTCGCTAGCTTGAGCAACGGAAACTTCGTCGGCATGATTCATGGTTAGAGTCAACTTAGAACTCGGTTTTACAAAATTAGCACTTCCCGCCTTTTTTTCGGCTGATTCATCAAAAAAATTGATAAGCCTTGTAAGATCCTTCTCGATCTGTGAATACCGCAATACGGGATAATCGCCTTCTATTGTTGATATCTCATGATTGTCAATCGTTCGTCCGAATTTATACTTTATATTTCTGTATGCCTCGGGCAAAAAACTCTTTTCGTAGTCACTAAGTTCAAAAACGCCTTCGACAAAGACAAATTTAGAAGTGTCAATGCCTTTTTTCTCAATGTCATTAGTGTATCTTGATCTAGGGTAATCTCTTAAAGCATCGTATTTGATTGTACCTTCAGGCGGATTTAATTTTTGCAAGGCTTGCAAAATAGCCGTTTTGCCTGCCTCATTGGGCCCTACAAGAATAGTTTTCAAATTCTCGATGTCAAAATCACCGCTATCAATTACACTCCGATATCCCCGAACTCTAGCTTTTATTAATCTCATGAACTTCTCTCCTTACAGTATAATTACACTAATTATATAACACCTTTTATGCGATCTCAAACCGACTTAATCAAATTATGTCAAATAAACACTTAAAACCACACAATAAAGGCGAAGCCGTCTCCTAATGGAAAC
>CANQSM010000131.1 GCA_947626525.1 uncultured Phocaeicola sp.
TAAACAATCATAGGTATACCATGTTTTTCAAAAATAATTTTAAACAAATGACAATAACCTAACATACATTCAGTAGGCATAAACCATCCAGCAAGGATTTCACCAGTTGCATCATCGATAGCTAAATGTAGAGAAAAATTTTTACCGTTTTGAAACCAATCATGTGGAGTACCATCAACCATAATAAGAATACCTCTTCTAGGTGAAGGATCTCTTAAAGGATGGTTTGTTTTATCACCTTTAAAACATTTATGTTTTACGGGAGATTTCCAACCTTCTTTTTTAAATAATTGTTGAAAGAAAGATTTGCTTCTTAATTTTAAATTATATTTTTTTACATCTTCTTGTTTTTCTTTATTCCAAATAATATCTTCATGGTAAATATCTCTAAATTGTGATATAGTAATACTCGGATATTTTTTCTTAAAGTTCTTAATAAATTCTATTTCTTGTGGGGAAGCAGAGTTATTAGAAGGTTTATTTGATAAACCATGAACTAATAAAGAAGAAATATCCTTTTTTTCTATTTGTTGAGATAACCTTATTAATTGTCTTTCTTGATAACCAGTTTTTCTAGATATTTCACGATAGGTTATTTTAATTTCTCCATTTACTTTTTGTTTTAAAAGATTAAGAGCTTGTTCTTTATCTTTTTGCATATAATATAAAAATATACCTCCTTTCCAAAGGTATATTCTATCATACTATTAATGGGACATTTTAAAAAAATCTTTATGGGACATTTCTAAAAAGGATTAACAGAAATAATATGAGTAATGGTAAAATATGAGATTATATGGTAAAATTTATACATAGGAGATTAAGTTTTATGAAAAAAGAAAAAGATTTAGATGATTCAAAAATTTTTTCTGATGAGTTATTAAAAGAGTTACATAACAAAGAAGAAAAAAATGAGTTAGGGGAAATAGTATTAAGTTTGATTGATGGAGAAGCTAAAAATATTAATCCATTAAAGGAAATGCCCAAATCACAAATGAAATTATATGGATTTTCAGGAGCATTTAATAGTGTGTTTTTTGATTCTGAAGAAGAATTAATAGAATGGATAAAGACTCATAGTACAGATTTTGGTAATATATGTGTAATGGATTATTTAGGAACTGTTGCGGGGCGTAGAGATGTTATTAGATTAACATATAAAAATGGCAAATCAGTTCTTTATACTGCTTGTGATGAGGATGGTTATGCAATTTATAACGAGAAAAGAAGTATATATAAAGGTGAATTTGTTTGGGAATATAATTATGGTAGTATAAGTGATGAGTATGCTGCCTTTAGAGATAGGGGCATTGTATTCGAAAATGATGTTTATGGAAAAATAGCAGAAAGAAATAAAGAACTAATGGCTATGTTTAAAGAATTTGGACCACGAGTATTAACTAAGAAAAAATCCAATGATAATAAAAGTAAATAAAAGCCTCGGCACATTTTGTAAATTTTGCTGATTATATATTTTAGCAATATTTATATCTTAATTTACAATAGTGGAAAATATCTATAACTTTATTAATTATCAATTTGTTCGGCAATTTTTCAGTAACAAAAAACCGAACTATAAAAGTCCGGATAAATTTCATAAGTGGAGGAGCCGGCCGGATTCGAACCGGCGATCAGGGTGTTGCAGACATAAACTAAACACCATAATATTTGGCTTTTTCCCATAAATTCAAGGCAATTTGCAATAATTCAAAATAACTTTTTTTTAAATTTTTCACAATTATTTTGTATTTTTTTGAGTAAAATCGTCAGTAATCCGTCAGTAAAAAAATGCTAGATATATTGTAATATAGTTATATAGAAAACACATCATTAACAATCGATATATTTTTCATTTTTTTTAGTTTAACATTTTTCTCATTATTAAATAAATTATAGGTTTTAATTTTTATATTTAAAAACTCATTATTCTTCTCAATAAAGTAATTTAATTTTGGATTATCATTTAAAATATAGTCTTTTAATTTTGAAGTAATAAAGTTGAAATTATCATTATTTATTTTTTCATTAGTAATTAAATCTATTTTTTTTAGTTCTTCCTCATTAAATTTGTTAAAAGAATAGGAGTTTAAAATTTTAACAATTAAGTTAATATCAAATTCTACATATTCAATTTGATTATATAATTTATTATCTAAAATATTTCGCATATTAATTAACTCATCAATGTCAACATGAGTATAATATTCTTGCAATACTCGTTCGGAATTACCTAACATATTAGCAATATCTTTTTTAGGAGTATTATTTCTTTCTAGAATATTCGATACTGTATGTCTTATTCTATGTAAATCCACATTAGCAATGTGATAAGTTTTTTTAAAATTTCGCCATTGTTCTGATAATTTATTTGGGTCGGCAGGATTATTGTTATCCCAAGTAGTAAAAACAAAATCATCTTCATTAATGGTCAAGCCACAACTTGTTTTAAAGTTATAATAATCTTTTAAACATTTAATACATTTATCTGAAAGAATATTTATTCTATAACTATTATCAGTTTTAAGATTTTTTACTCTAACTCTTTTACCAACAATTCGTGTCGGAACTTGAGAGGTAATTGCATTATTATAGACCACCTCTTTTGTACTAAAATCTATATCTTTCCAACATAATCCAGCAACTTCCTCTCTTCTGCAACCAAGAGAAAAGATTATATTCATAAAAGTTTTTAATCTAATATCAGCATACTTGTCAATACATTTAAGAGCATATATTGCATCATCTAATCTAAAATAGTTTAGTTCCTTTTTATTTTTTTTAGCGTTTGGCTTATATGTAACATTATTATAAGGATTGATAGCAATTAACTCTTTAGATACAGCAAAATTTAAAATTACATTTAATGACCTAATAACTCCTACAACGGTTTGTTCACTTATTTTTTTTGTTTTGTCGTTACCATTTGGTCTGTTTCTTAAATGCTTAATAAAATCTTCAATTTTAGCTGTAGTAATTTCTGACAATTTACAATTATTAAAATAAGGAAGAATATCATAGTTAATCTTCCTTAAATGGTCATATATTGTATTTATATCTAAAAGACCTGCTTTTTCTTTTTCATACATATTCTCAATACATAAGTCAACTAATACATTGAAAGTAGTGTCTGAATCAATTATATTTTTTAAAATGTTATCATTTGACTTAAGTAATTCTTTTTTTCGCTTTATAGCCTCTAATAAAGAGCCGTGAAAGACTTCAGAATGCCTATTGCCTGTAGTTAATCGTATTTCGTACTTTTCGCCTGATTTGACCTCTTTAATACCTTTTAAGTCCTCTTTAGTAATTTTTAAATTTCGAGCTTCAACTAATCCTATTGTAAAGAATTTTAAATCTGATTTAACTAAATCACTTTTTTTAGCTGTTCTACTTATAATTATACTCCCTTAAATTTAAAGGCATTTTGTTTATTAGAGTTCAAATAATCTTCAATATCTTGTTTTTTATAATATCTTGTTTTTCCTATTTTAATGGCTGTTAGTCTTTTTTCATTAACTGCTTTATTAATTGTATAAGTAGTTAGAATAGGGTACATTTTTAAAATATCTTTTAATTTATATAATTGATTATCTTTTTCCTTTTCTTTTAGTTTTTCATTAGAATTTAATATTTCATAATCTTTTAAATAATTTGCTAAAGCATAGAAAATATCACTTAATTTATTTTTGTTATTTAAATCTATAACTATCCCCCTTATATATTAATTTTCTTTGGCATTTCTATTTCTTCATTTAAATCATAATATTTTTTAATATTGTCGTATATATTTAAAACAATTTCTTTTTTAACATCTGCTACAATAGGGTAATATTTAAAATTAACATTGTTTTTATCTATCCAATTATTATATTCATCTAAATTTGAATGATTGCCATATCCAACTTGAATATTTTTATCTTTTAATGATTCGAAAATCCATATTACTAAATCGTTGCTTTTATCATATGATTGAAATGTTTTTAAAATAAATCCCTGCCCAATAGAATTATTGAATGTTTCTATAATGCCATCAATGGTCTTACAATTTACTTCGAAAAATCTTTTTAATGACCTTACAATATCTTCACTTCTTTTTAAACTTTTATGCATCAATATCATAATTAACCTCCTTCAACATAAAATTTATTATAATTAAGATATTACTTAATTGACATACCCTATATTTTAGGGTAAAATATTAATGTTATTTAATTAATTTGGAGCCGTAGCCAAGTGGCTAAGGCACTGGTCTGCAACACCATTATCACCGGTTCAAATCCGGTCGGCTCCTCCAATTTTTAAGTATTTACTGGACAAAATCGTTCAGTTTTTTTAATATGTTTTTATATTTTTAGTGCTTTATATTCATCAGCATATAAACCAAGATTTTCTTCATACATTTTATTGTAATTATTAATTATTTTTTTGGAATAATTAACTATTGTATTAAAAGAATCCTCAATTTCTTTGAAGTCTTTTTCCTTACTCCAAGAATAAAGATACATTTGCGAATAACTACTTGTATCTAAACCTAAATATTTAGATACAACATAGGCAATAGATTCGGCTTCAGTTTCATATTGGTTTCTATGTTCTTGGTATTCCTTATTATTGTTTTTTAAATGTTGATGAGCAAGTCCATGTGCGTATTCATGAACAATAACTTTTAATCGCATTAAATTACTTAAACCCTGTTTTATTACTATAGTTTTATTGTCAATATCACAATATCCTTTAGCTCCTCCTTTTATATCTTCATATTTAACTTTAAAACCATCTTTATAAATAGCTTTAATAAAGGTGTCTGCAATACCATCAGCTGATGGATTATCTAAAACTGGATTTAGTTCTTGCTCAATAACATCTAAAGGCATATTAGTTTGACTTGCATCAAAGACTGTGCCAACTCTAAAATTAGATACTTTTTCTCTATATAAAGTAATAGAATAATCGTCTTTATCTTTATATTTTTTAATTTCTTCTTCATTTAACATATAAAGGGGTTTTATTTCAAAACCCCCATTACCTTTGTCTATTTTAACAAATCTTAAAAAAGTTGGTATTAATATTTTTAAACCAACTTCATTTTTTTTGACTTTATATCCCATTTTAGAAAATGTTCTAAATGATGCTACATATTTAGCATTAGGATTTTGTAACCAAATTAGGCATTGATTATTAAATGAATAATTATTAAAGTTAATAATATTGTCTAAAAATCTTTTAATATCAGACTCATCTTTAAAACTATCAATAGCCTGTTTTTTTAAACTATTTAAGATGTCTTTTACTTCATTATCTAATTTTTCTTTCTCATTTTTATCTTTTGTATTTTTAGATTTAAAACTTAAATCTGCTATTTGTTTTATTTGTTCTTGTATAATTATTAATATTCCTCCTCTTATATATCGATATCTATATCATAATCGTTATAGATATCATAACTTTGGTCTACTGGCTCAATGTATTCATACATTATTGATAAAGCCTCTTCATAACTTTTAGAGCTTGTAATTCTGTCAGTCATTTCTTGGGCTTTATCATAATATCCAGCATTTTTTAATGCACGTCTACATATACCAATCAAATTATAAACATTTCCATTAGCTCCAATAATTGGGGCTTTAGGTTTTTTAATATTATTTTCAGTTTTTATAAAAAATCCCTCCTAATATCTATACTTTCGTCCTTATCAATATTGAGTATATATTTGTTATAACCATCAGGGTTATAATATTTTAATTTTTCTAAATCAACACGATAGCAATCGTATTTTCCCATATTATAATTAATTGTATAAAGATATTCTGCAAGAATTCCATACTCAATTAATTGGTTTTTAACTTCGGTACTCATATCACCATTAATAAATACATTATCTCTTTCAAATAAACTATATCCGGGTAAATTTATAGTTATATCATCAAAAGGCTCTTCCTCGGTATACAATCCTAAATACAATCTATGATTATAAGGATATTCGCCAATGTTTAAATAACAATCATAAGTTTCGTCGAATAACGTGATTCTCATTTTTGGTTTTTCTATATTAATCCCTCCTAAATTTTTATATCTTCTAAATATCCGTTATCTATATAATCAGACAACCACATTGCACCAAAATCATATCTTATTTTTAATCTAAAAATTGCTAGTTTTGACATGTTAATATTTTTATTATTAAGTGGGAATGCTAAATTAATTAAATCTTGATTTTTAAAACAATATACTTTCTCAAAAGAAAAATCTTTACTAATAATATTTTCATCTTTTAGCATATTTGTAAATCCATCAACCCATTTGGTTAAATCCCCACCACAGCCTTGTAATATTAAATATTCGCCATCTTTTCTTAAATCTTTTACATCTTCACTTGATATATTTTGTATTTCATATTTTGTTATAAATTATTCCTCCTTTAAATATTTATTTTTTTATTTTTATAATAGACATTTTTAACCTTATTAAATATAACCTTATCAGATAGGTTGGGGTAGTAGGATTTGATAATATCCACTATATTTTCATATTCGCCAGTATAATAACACTCATGATTAGTTAACTCATCATTTATTAAATCTTCCATTTTTATTTTACTAGCAAAATCCTGCCTCATTTTAGGCAAAGTTTTTTCAAAAAATTTTTTGTATTTATTTTTATTAGATTTATGAATATACGCACCAGTCCCTGCTGAAATATATTCAGAGTCAGGTGCGTTTTTATGAGTTTTATTTTTGTCAAATTGCTCTTTATTAAGAGCCCAAAAAACTCCAATTCTTTTAAACTCATTATCAAATTTTTCATCAAATTTTCCTTTTAATTTATAATATTTTTCTATTTTTTATTCCTCCTATATTCTAATGTCTTTTCTTAAGTCTTCTATATATAAAACAATTCTTTCAAAGCAATTCTCTTTAGATGGGTTAAACTTTTCCATATTCCCATAATCATCTTTATAAACCCCAATCCATTTATCACCATCAAGCTCAATAAAAATATTATTTTCAATGTGATCTACATGATAGACAATAAGTGGCAAATCTACATAATAAATTGATAGAGAATATTTTTCTTTTAATTTAGAAATAACATTGTCTCTATCTTTGTCTTTATAATAGTAAAACTCATTATAATTATAAGAGTATTCTCGTATATCCTTAAAAGGGTCAGCATCTTCATCATCAATTTTAAATTCATAATTATTTATGAATTTATCATAATCCATAATGGTATCATCAGAACCATCAGGGTTTCCCTCAAAAACTTTAACCTTATTTTTATTTAGAATAAAAGATGCAACACCTGTATTTTTTGTTTTTTTGTTATAAGTAAATAATAATAAATTATCATTATCATCAAGCCTCTTTCTTGCTTTTTCTAATTCTTTTAAAGCAGGATTTGGCCTTTTAATAACTTTGAATTTATCTGCATCGGCAATTAAGCCAAGAGATGAGCCATTATCCCATTTTATAAAAATAGTACCAATGTCATCTATGTATTCAACAATTCCATGAGTACCAGATGGTACAGGTTGGGGGTCTACCATATTAATAAGTTCTATTTCAGTACCTTTTGGGTATTGTTTTTTGATATTTGTTACTTTATTTTCATCAATCATATTTTACTCCTATACACTTATACCCATATCGATTTCATA
>CANQSM010000132.1 GCA_947626525.1 uncultured Phocaeicola sp.
GTCGCCTAGACAAAATCTCATATCGCAAAAACCCTTTAAAACAAACAAAAATGAGAGCTTTCGCTCTCTTCAGGGGGCTATTAAATTTTAGATTATAATAAATTAATAACCTTATTTTTTGCTTAAAATAGGGCATTTTTATTTTAAATTTAATTATTATAAATTAAAAAATCATTATTAATTTTAAAAATTTGTGGGGTAAATGTGGGGTAAAATTTTTATAAAAAGATTACCAATTTCTTGATAATCTTATTCATATAAATTGTAATTTGTATGAGTTATTATTTTAAATATTTATTAACACATTGTTTCTTGTATTCCAATAAAATAATTCTATATTTCCTTTTAAATCTTTAATTTCCTTTTGAAATTCTTTAGGTAAATTTTTTATATCTTTATTATAATTATAATTTTCATCAATTTTAGTTTCTGATAATCCACTATATAACCATCTCTTTTTACTATTTATAATTATTACACATTTTTCATTTGTTAAAATATCAATTAAATCTTGGCATAATATTTTATAACCATCTTCTTCACCAAAATAATGTGAATGCCATTTATAATATGTTAAAGTAAATTCTCCTTTATTTTCTAAATCGATATATATTGGATATTCACATTTTGGATTAGGTATTGTGATACAAATATCTCCTTCATTCAAATACTCGTATTCACTTTCAATATTTGAAGTATGAACATCATATTTATAATTAAATTTTTCTATTAAAGAGCATAATTCTCGTTCTTTATCTACTGGATTTATTTCAATGTTATTTTCCATTTTTAACCTCATTATACAAATTACTATTTGTTTCACTAAATATTATAGCAATTTTTTCAAAATAAAAATAGTCCTATACTAGCAACTATTTTAAAAAAATTTCATTTTGAAAACAACTTACAATGGTTTGCAAGTTGTTATTTTGTAAAACAAAAATAGTTTCCTAACGATGAGAAATTTTCTTGTTTTTTTAAAACACTTTTTATTAATAATCACTTAAAGGCATTTATTTTTTCTATTTATCTTCTCTTGATTCCACTATTATAATTATTTTTACTATTTTTAGAATAATTATAGTCTCTATACATTATTTCATCAATTTCTTCTGTAGATAAAGTAAGGCATAATTTTTTATTAAATTCATTTATAAATCTTTTAGCCCGTTCATATCCTCTTTCAGGAATAGTGTTTTTTGAATATAACAATTTGAGTGCTGTAAGTTGTAATATTCTATGCCTTAATTCCATATCAGCATTATGGTCATAAATACATTCTTTTAATTCAGTAAAGTCTAGTTTATCTAAATATTTTTCATTAAAAATTGATAATAATTCATCCAATTTTATACTTTCACTATTATTTAAATATTCATCTATTTCAAAATCTTTTTCTACTTCACCTGTAATATAGTCAGCATGAATTAGAAAAAATGGTAATGTTCTAAATGTATTACAATTATCTTTGTTTTTTTTACTTATGGACATAAATATTTGGATTTTTGAACCTACTTCCTTGCCATCTTCATAAATTGGAGTTTGTCCCCAACCTTTTGCTCTATATCCACATTCCATTAAACATAATTGATTATGTGGTAATCTAAAAAATAATTGTCGAATATCCATTACTTGAGAAATTTGTTTAATATCTTGAAAATCCAAATATCTTGTACCTTCATAGTATGCTAATTCTCTTTCAGGATATTTAATTTCATACCAATTAACGATACTATCAATCAAATTTTGTAATTCTTCAATGCTTATATAACAATGATAACCGTCAACTATTGTATTTTTTAACCAATTTAAAAATTCTTGATTTTTTTCTATTTCATAATCTCTTGTATCTTGTTGATAAAATTTTTCGGCTTGTGCAATAGTCATTATAAAAACCTCCCTGTTACTTGCTTGTTATAACATAATTACGGTTAAAAATCAATAAAAACTATTCACATCCTCTATATAGATTTTTCCATCTTCGGAAAGTATCTCGTAAAATTGCTCTGCAACTTGATCTTGCGTATACTTTAATCTACTAAAAGCATTATTCACAGTTCTTTTACTAGTAAAGTAATTAATGAAGTTTTTGTCTATTAAATTTATCTTTGTTTTTTTCATTTAGATATACAAGTAAAACAACTTATCAAATCATTAAAAGTAATTTTAGTATTAGTAGAAGAAAAGCAATTATTATATGTATATAAAGAGTAATTTACGATTGCATTTAAAATGTAATTGTCGTATTTTTCTAATTTGTCCTGAATCAATTTACTATCTTTAGCATTTTCAAATCCAACATTATTTATATTATTTTCTTTATCAATTTTTAAAAATATTTCATTGATAGTATTTCAATTTAGACAGTGATATATCTTTATTTTAAAATAAACCATTTAGTTTTTTTACCAGAACTCTGTTTAATTATATAGCCACTATCTTTTAATATTTTATAATATCTTCTTATTGTTCTTTCATTAACATTATATTTTCTTGCTAATTCTTTTTGAGATATTTTTGGATTTAGTTTTATTTCATTATAAATGTTTTTTAATAATTCTTTATTCATGATGAATTACTTTTATCTTTGCAATTTTTTTAGCAAATCTTTTTTTTAATTTTTTATCAAGCATAGATAAAGATTCATCAAAATCTTTTTCAAATGTAACACTATTGAAACTTCGAAAATATTTGTCAGTAAATACTTCAACATATAATTCAGTAAAATTTGTAGTTATTTCTTCTAAAAAAAAATTGTTTAGTCATAATTAATTCCTTTCTATCTTTTTACAATATAATTATATCACTTTGTGCGTATTTAGAGAAGAATAAACTTTTTGATAAATTAAAATGGGAAAATTATTCATATAAGGAATGGTTGTTATATGAAAGAAAATAGACTTGAACAATTAAAAGATGAAAGAAACTTAAAATCAAAAGATGTTGCTAAATATTTACAAGTATATGAATCAACTTATTCGGAATGGGAACATAGTAAAATACCTATACCAACTAAAAGAATAATTGAATTAGCCAATTTTTATAATGTTAATATCGATTATATGTTAAATATATCTAAAAATAGAAAAGTTATAAAAACTAAAAATGAAATTGATTTAATTGAAATTGGAAGTAGATTAAGAAATATTAGAAAAGAATTAGGTTTATCATTAAGAGAACTTGGAGATAAATTAAATACTTCTTTTTCAGCATTAGGTAGTTATGAAAGAGGAGAGCATTTAATACAAAGTGAAACACTAATATCTTTATGTAAGTTAAGTAATTGCTCTATTGATTATATATTGAATAGAGATAAAGAAAAATATATCAAATAAAAAAGTATGCTTTTCACATACTTAAATGACAGTAATGACAGCATTTTTTGGGTGGGGTACACCCATTTTTTTGTGTCATTGGTGTCATTTTTTAATCTATAATATCACTAACTTTTATATCATAATAATCAGCTAATTTTTTTACTATGTCATTATTTAATTTTCTTTTACCACTTTCATATTTACTATATGTAGATTTAACTACTCCTAAATATTTGGCAATCTCTTCTTGCGTTTTATTGTTATCTAATCTTAATTTTTTAATTCTAATTCTTGCTATACTTTGAATTTTATTTTGTTCTTTATCAAAATGTTTTTTAATGGATTTAGGATTTCGGACATCTATTGTTAAATATTTTTGTTTATCTCCTGAAACTGCTAATGAATAATTAAGTAATCGTACATGTTCTTTTGGAGTAAGATCAGGCATATCTTCAAAGAAATAATTATAAGATACTTTATAAAAATTTGCTAAATCTCTTATTACTTGAAATGGAATTGTTCTAGTACCTATTTCATAATCTTTATATGTATTTCGATTAACACCTATTACTTGGCATAATTCTTTTTGAGATAAATTAAATTTGGTTCTTAATTCAGCCATATGTTTACCAATAACTACATTAATTGTATCTTTTTCAACATTTCTCATCAGTAATCTCCTCTTCGGTTTTGATTATAGCATATTGGGTGCATTTTGTCTACTTTTTAATAAAAAATATTAAATTCAAATATTTTAGTTGACAATTTGCACCATAGGTGTTATATTGTAATTGTTAGGTGCAAATTGGCACTTTTAAAAACAATTAAAAGTTGACAATAAGCACCTAACAAATGTTCTTTGACAAGATTATAGAGTCATATCTTAGCCGACAATTATTGACTCGTTAAACAAATACTATGGCACAAAAGATTCCCTATTGGTACGGGAAGTTGTAGATTATCTAAAATCTTCGTTACATATATGGCTGATAACTATATATACATCCTAAAAGGGAGTTGTTGGGGACACTAAAACCATCATCATTATTAAATAGAAAGAGAGGTGAATAAATGAATGCAAAAGAAACTTTAAATCTAATATCTAAACAATGGTGTAATCTAGCTGATTTACAAAAACTAACAGGATTAGGAAAAAATAGCGCACTTAAATTAAAAAATGAAATAAAAATAGATTTAATGAATAAGGGCTATTTATTACCTAGTAAATTACTACCAATGAATGAAGTAGTCAGTTATTTAAAAATAAATATAAATTATCTTCAAAAAATGGCAAAAGAAATAAATAATTAGAAAGGTTAAAATATGAAAAAGATAAGTGAAATTAGAAAAGAAAATATAAAAAAAGACTTCATAGTTGATAACCTTATGAAATCTAATGGACTCTATTGCCTAGTTGCAAGACCAAAAGTTGGCAAATCATTATTAGCACTACAACTTGCTAACTCGGTCGCAACAGGCACTGATTTTTTAGGAAATAGAACAAGTCCATCTCCTGTTTTATATATTAGCACTGAAATGGATTCCACGCAAATTTTAAATAGAATAGACATGATGGGGTTACAATTTAATGATAATAATTTTTTAGTCATAGAACAAAATGTGGGAGAAAGAAAGTTAAACCTTATGGATTTGCAAAGTCAATTTCAAGAGTTTGCAAATGAATATAATGGTAAACTTGTAATAATAGATATGTTTAGTGGCATTGATTTAAATAATGGTTACGATTTAAACAACTATCAAGATATGGGACAAATTGTTATACCAAAATTTAGAGAAATGTGTAAAAAATATAATTTTACTATTCTACTTGTTCATCATTTGAATAAAAATAATACTTCATTAGGAAGTACAGCAATAGATGGATCAGTTGATGGCAAAATTACTTTAAAGGAAGACAGCAATATAAAAAATAAGATTATCTTTAACTATGAAAGTAGAGATTTTGAGAGTATTGATTTAGTCTTAAAAAGAAATAAA
Organism: uncultured Phocaeicola sp.; assembly: GCA_947626525.1. Classification (GTDB taxonomy): domain Bacteria; phylum Bacteroidota; class Bacteroidia; order Bacteroidales; family Bacteroidaceae; genus Phocaeicola_A. The sequence goes on from CANQSM010000132.1 coordinate 5,316, forward strand.
AATTTAATATTTGAAATATCAAAAGTTGAAAGTGATGACTTAAATGTTAATTTAGTTATATTTCTAAATTATGCAATAAAGCAACAAGAATTTACTTTTACCTCATCTGAAATAACTAGTAAATTAAACTTACAAATTACACCATCAACATTTGGTAGATTATTAAATAATAATATAGCAAATTTGGAAAAAGAAGGTCTTTATATAGAACAAAAAAGAACAGCCGAAGAAAGAACATATATTGCTAGATATAAAGAACCTGATTATGATAATCAATAATTCTTACTAATAATTTTTGTAACTTTTTCTTAAAAAGTTAAAGTAAAAAATGAACGAGGCAAGTTTTGTTTTCGTAAGAAAACGAAATTGGCGATAGTGAATATTTTTACAATTTTTAAAAACTTTTTAAAAATTTGCATTAATAATAACTACTACTTTATTAGTTATTATTAATGGTTGTTTGAAGCATTTGCCTTTTCGTAAGATTAGGCATTTGCGAAAAACAATAAGGGGTTTTTAGGGAACGCCCTAAACTCACGATAATGGGCTATGCCCTAGTGAGATAGGTCATAAATGACCTTTACAAAGAAGAATCAAACGAAAGGAGGGTTTTGAAATATGTATGATGGAAAACAAGTTTTAAGATTAGAAACCAAATATAAAGCAAAAGATTTATATAATATAGGTATTGAAATGAACGAAAGAAAAGGTACAGGAAACTATGATAAAGAAAGGTCAAAATTTAATGTTAATTATGTATCATTAAATGAAAGAAATCTATATCAAGAAGTAAAACAAACCTTAAAAAATAGAAATATTGATTATTTAAATAAGCCAAGTACAAATCTACTAAATGGTGTAACATTTACAAGTGGAAATGAATTTTTTGAAAGTTTAGGTATGAAATTTGTAAATAGTGATAGAGTTTATAAAACAGGTAATAAAAAAGGTCAAATTATAAAAACACCTGTTATCACTTCAAATAAAGATATACCACAAGCCGTTACTTATTTCTTTGACTCTTGTATGGACTTTTTAAAAGAACAAGTTGGTGAAGAAAATATATTGCTTGCTCAAATTCATTATGATGAAGATACGCCACACTTACAAGCGTATTTCTTACCTATTGTAAATGAAGTTAATAGAAAATGTTATGTTAGAGATGATAAAGGTAATGTTGTTAAAGAAGAAGTAAAAAACAAATCAGGAAATACTACTATTGTTCCAAAGTTACTTCGAGATGACAAAGGCAAAATTGTATATGAAAAAGTCAAAGGAAAATTTTTAAATAACGACCAATTTTGGAAAGATAGAGGTGGCAAAAATTCTTATGCTAAAATGCAAGACTCATTCAACAAATTTATTAATGCTAGGGGTTTTAAATTAGATCGAGGCAATATAGGAAGTAATAAAGAACATTTAACAAAATTAGAGTTTCAAATTGAAGAAAATAAAGCCGAATTAGAAGAATTAAACAAAGAAAAGGAAAATACTTTAAAGATTATAGAAAGCTCTAAAACAAGTCTAATTAAAGCCAATAAAGAAATAAATAAGGAAGTATTAAATCCGTTAAAAAGAAAAATTGGCGGTTATAAAGATGAGGACATTAAAAAAATTGTAGATTATTCAAAAAATTTAGAACAAATAAATATCTTACAACAAAGTGAAATTGAAAACAAAGATATTACTATTAATAAGTTATCTATGGAAAATGAATCATTTAAAAATAATGAAGATATTAAAAGAAAAAATAATATTATTAAAGAACAAAAAAATACTATCAAAGAACAAAAGAAAGAAATTAATCGGTTAAATGATTTAGTAGATATTCTAAATAATAATATTGATAATCTAAAAGAAAAATTTGAAATTGAAATTGATAAATGGAAAAAGAGATTTAAAAAACTATGTAATGCCATAGACAAATTATTAGGTAAAAAACCAAATGAATATGTTGAAGATTATGAAGAACTAGCTGACTCTATTAATTATGGTTATTATGATAAAAATAAAGAAAACGAAAAAGATAAAGATGACTTTTATATAGATATGTAGGAGGGATGTGATAAATGGCAGTAATTAAACTAAATCCAAAAAAATGGACAAAAGATGGTAGAAAATGGTGTTTTAGAGTTAGATATAAAAATTTAGATGGTTGCACAAAAGAATATCAATCTAAATCATATTTAACAAAAGCCGAAGCAATTAATGCTGAAAGAGTATTTGATAATGTCAACATAAAAATGTAGGTTTTGGCTAATATAATTTTGTAGGAAAACCTACATTTTTATATTAGCAAA
>CANQSM010000133.1 GCA_947626525.1 uncultured Phocaeicola sp.
ATAGCGGGTGTCGTGGCCATTGTAGGCGCCATCAGCGTCTATATCGCCATGAACAACGAGGAGCAGGACGTGAAGAATATCTTAGTCCTACAAAATGTGTTTGAAAAGACAAGAAAACAAATAAAAGCAAATGCGCTAAATATCAATACTTTAAGCGATTATTTGAATTTTCCGATGTTTGCCAAACTCACTCTTAAAAAGACATAAAAGACTGTTTCTTGTTTCCGTTTTGTTTCTCGTTTCTCGATTTGTTTTCTTATCTTTACATCAGTTTTCCGAAGTAAGGGAAGAGAAAGAAAAGCAAATGTCAGCATAGGAAACCATATCTGACATGAACTTTCAACAAGAGGGAGAAAGACCCTCCAATGTAGCAGAATACAAAAACAAAATAACACTTTATACATCATGGCAAGACCAAAGAAACAAGTAAAGCTGAAAGAGCCGATTAAAATTCGGTTGAAGTCGCTCGCAGATGGCAACAAGAGCATCTATCTTGACATCTACTATAAGGGAGTGAGGAAGTATGAATACCTCAAACTCTACCTCGTCCCCGAAATCAACCCTGTCTGCAAGGAACAGAACAAGCAGACTATGGCGATTGCAGAACGCATAAAGGCAGAGCGCATCAAAGCCCTTCATGGTCATGGCATACAGGATTGGGAAACCGTCAAACAAGGTTCAATGCTTCTCACTACTTGGATAAAGAAGTATTGTGAAGGTGGTGTCGGCATCAAGAAGTCAACGCTCCATTGCCGTGTGGAAATGCTGCACACCGTGGAGAAGTATCTTGACGAGACAAACAAAGGCTTCATTGCACTTGAAGAGGTCAATGCGGAGTTCTGCCGTGGTTATGTGAAGTTCTTGCGTAACTTCCCAAATTCCCATATCAAGTATGGCAAGCCAAGACCTATCAGTGAGAATACGGCAAGCCGATACCTCGGAATGTTCTCCACTGCTCTCAATAACGCTGTGCGCCAAGGCATTATTCGCAACAATCCTATGAAGGAACTTGATGCACGTGAGCGCATCCAACCCAAGGAAGGCAAGAAAGAATACCTTACTATAGAGGAACTTCGCACCCTCATGGCTACGGACAGTTACCGCCCAGAGGTCAAGGAGGCTTTCATCTTCGCCTGTTTTACCGGATTGCGATTAAGCGACATGTACCGTCTTGCTCCGATGCACATCTTCAAGACCGCTGACGGAAAGGGCGAATACATAGACATGGAAATGCAAAAGACGGAGAAGCCAGTTATAATACCTCTCTCGGAAGAGGCTAAGCGGTGGTTGCCAAAGCCAAGAGGAAATGATATTCCATTCTTTGATATTCCGACCACACAGACCGTTATAGGCAGGGCTCTCTGCAAATGGGCGGAAGCGGCAGGGATTGAGAAGCATATCTCATTCCATTGCTCACGGCACACGTTCGGAACGATGATGCTCACGCTCGGTGCAGACCTTTTTACCACAAGCAAGCTGATGGGACATTCCAACATTCAGACCACGGAAATCTATGCTAAAATCGTGGACAAGAAGAAGGAGGAAGCCATCAACCTCATTGACGGAATGTTCAAATAACACATAGACAACGAAAATATATAGAGACATGACAATAACTATCAGACAAAAGGCTCTTGCCAACGATAACATAAGCTTGTATCTTGACATCTACGATGGTGGCAAGCGCAAGTTTGAATTTCTTTCCCTCTATTTGTTGCCAGAGGTTGATGCAGAGACCAAAGCAAGGAACGAAGAAACATTGCAACGTGCTCACCAGATAAGGGCAGAGCGTATTCTTCATCCAGAGACCATCCCAGAGGTAGGTCACTTGATGATTGTGAAGGAAATTCCCAATGACGAGTCTCCCGAAGTCTTGGACTGGATCCAGACTTACATCGACTGGATGAGCGACAACACAGACTATTCCAAGGCTATTGTTGACCAATCAAAATATCTGAAATACCTAATGAGCGAGTTCCTTGCCAACAAGCGCAGACCTCACATCACTCTGAGGAAGTTCGACAAGGAATGGTTCAAGGCTTTCTTCCTTTGGTTGAAGAACGACTATGTACCACAGAAGTATGTACGAGTTGAAGCCAAGCCTTTGTGTGAAGGCTCGCTTCACAATGTTCAACAGCGCATAGTGGCGGTATTCAACAAGGCTGTCAAGTTCGGCAAGTTGAAGGCTAACCCTTTCTACCAGTTGGAGAAGTCAGACATCTTTCCCAAGCCAAAGACATCACATAAGCAGTATCTCACTCCCGATGAACTGAAAATGTTCATGGCTTCAGATGAGAGAAGTCCAGGGGTTGCAGAGACACAAAAGGCTTTCGGTTTTGCCTGTCTAACTGGACTTCGTATCAGCGACATCAAGGCTTTAAGGTGGAGCGACATCAAGAGAAACGAGGAAACAAACACGCTTGTAATCGTTCAGAAGAAAACAAAGGCTCTCAATGCCGTACCAATCGGCAATACCGCCTTGGCATGGATGCCACCCAAAGGGAATGATGATTTTGTGTTTCACCTTCCTGCCAAGGCTAATGTGGATGCAGCCCTTAAAAGGATAGCCAAAAAGGTGGGCATAGAGAAGAATATCTCTTTTCACTGCGCCCGACATACATTCGGAATTTTGGTACAGGCGGTTACTGGCAACATTGAGACTACCAAGAAGCTGATGGGACACAAGTCGCTGAAATCCACCGCCATCTATGCAGATGTGCTGACGAATGAAAAGGTCAAGGCTGTTGACAACATGAAGAAAGCCTTTCGAGGTCGCAAACAGCGTGAGGAGAACAAGCAAATACCGAGGACAAAGCGGACAGCAGCCACCAACACCCATCCACGCAGAATAACTTTTATACAGGATAACAAGTAAACGGAACTTTCAGGATAACAACCAGTTTATTTCACTTTTGTAGTCCCCATATTTCGGGCTGGGATTTCTCTCTGCCTTGGGGGACTACACTTTCAAAACAAGCAGTACAACGAATCACAAACAATTAAATTACAGGATAATGAACAAAACTATCGACACCGAGACTCTTCTCTTGAAGGTAGAGTCACATGAGCACCGCATTGGGATAATGGAGAACCTTCTCCGTGATGCCAAGCAAGTATTGACACTGGAGGAAGCTGCCTTATTCATGGGTATATCAAAGAGCAGTCTCTACAAGATGACACACAAGCATGAACTTCCGTTCTTCCGTCCCAACGGCAAGATTATCTACTTTGAGAAGTCCGAACTTTTGAACTGGATGCGCCAGAACCGCAGTATGTCCGAGGCTGAGACCAAGGCTGCAGCGACCAAGCACATGAGTGAACTTTGTAAATAGACATGGCGATGATGAAGGACGATATTTCCCATGAGGAATACAGAAGCAAGTTGGCAAATGTCGCTGACCTTGCCGTGAGCTACATCAATACTGGCAACGGCTACTTTCGGATGCGTGATGCTTTCAATCAGTTTGCCGAGCAATGCGGAGCCAACAAGGGCATCAATGATGAAGCAACTGTCGGCAGAAGAAAACTTCTTGCCCAGTCTGTTTGCATTGAGTGCATTTCACGATTAAGCAGCCATTCTAATGACAGGCTGCAAGGTGAGCTCTATGTTATCGCAGAGGAAATTTCCCCAAGGAGAGGACGGCACAGATGATTTTCTCTTTACTGAGAAAAACAGCCTTGCCAGTTAATGGTTATAATATTCAAAATTCACAGAACATGGATAAACAAAAGATACATTACTGCTTCACGCTGTCCGATGTACAGATGGAGTATCTTCGCTGCAAGAAGTACAAGATTGACCGCATGGAATGCTTCATGTCTCTTGCCTCTCTTGCTGAACGTGAAACAACACTTGTTTCTATCAGCAAAACCCAACAAGTGGAAATCTTGTGTGGGCAATGTCTGGTTGACAATACCCAACTTGCCAAACTCTGGGATAAAGACCGCAAGACCGTACCCAAACTTTTACAGGCTATGGAGGCTGTGGGCATTTCCTCTTCACAAAAAGTCGGAGACAGCCGCATCATTACCCTGCATTCCCTCTCTGGTTGGTATGTGGACGGAAGATTTGTCAAGAACGGCTTTTCATTGAAGCGCAATGCGGATGGCTCTGCAATCATCCACACGGAAGTTCCACAAGCAAGAGTAATTGTTACGACAACAGAGGGTAATACAAAGTCGGACAAGGAAGATGGGCATTCTGCCAATGGAATATCCGATACTGACAACAAGGGCAATTCTTCTACGGCAGGTATTTCTTCTTCCCTAAATTCGGCTTCATCTAATGATAATGGAAGCGTGGGTAAGGTCGGAACGAATGGCAATCTTTCCGATGCTGTTACAGGTGGAATTTTCCCACAACAAAACTACTCCAGACAGTCTGTTGGCAATCCTTCTTCCCTGCAAGAAGCAGATGCCAAACAGAATGAGGGAGAACGCAACACATATCCACAGCATCTGGCAGGAGGACAAACACAACAGTCTAACGGCTCTAATGACAATGGTTACAAGGCTAACAGCTACCATAACGGCAATCAATAGGCATACAGAGGCTAATGAGCCACCATACCGATAAATCATCCCAAAGGACGATTTACAGCCATAGGCTACCGCCAAACTGTTATACGTTTAAGCAGCCTTGGGGACGGACGCTGTTAAAAGTGCCGTCTTTTTATAGGTACTTTTCGAGAAATCCTTTTGTAATACAGAAGCCGTGTCCGTCTTTCTGTATTCCTAAAAGTTTCTCGGACTACTCGCAGGCTCGCAGTCGTGACCACCTTTGCAAGGTGCTTGTAATCATCCTATTTTAATCAAAGACAAGGACAAATGAGAAAGAAGAACATCATAAGGAAACCGCCTACGGAAGTCCATACCTACCGATGTACGAAAGAAGAGTTGAAGCAGCTCCAGGCACTTGCCAAGGAGTGTGGAATAAGTCTGAGCCGCTATGTCGTTGAGACAGGCTTGAAGCACCGTCCACGCATGAGACTCACCAAGGAAGAGGTGGACGCTCTCAACTCTCTCGCCATCGCAAGGACGGATTTGATAAAAATCAGCAACGTATTATCCAAGAAAACGGCTGAGGAAAAGGCTCGGTTCTTCAAGAATGAGAAGTTCATGCGTTGGTGGATTGATGCCGTAGCAGGACTTATCCAACATTGGTATAGCATTGAAGAGAATATTGCAACAAACGTACAGACCAAATCAAAGGAGGATTCATGATTATGCTCGCAAAGGTAGTATCGTATGGAGGTAATTCCGTAAGATACGCATTGGAAAAGGAGAATGCAAAAACGGTCAAGGTGAACAATATGCCCGATGGTCTTGACCCTACCGCCATCTGGTACATGATGAAGCATCATTGCCAGTATCATCAGGCGGAAAGGACGGTGGGCAGAAAGTTGGAAAGGTTCATGACCACTTTTGTACTTTCCCCATCAAAGGCAGAGTTTGCCAACTTCACTATGGAAGATTGGGCGGACCTTCAAGACGAAGCATTGGACGTTTTGGATTCTGTTGGACTTACGCCCAACGGTTTCTCCAATGAGATAAAGACCAACTTCACCAATTCTATGAATGTGGGTGGACTGCACTCCGATTCCAAGTCTGGAACGCTGCATCTTCACATTGACTGCTGTCGTGTGGACATGGAGGGGAACACCAATGATGTACACGACATTCATCTTCGGGCAATGAAGGCTGCGGAAATCATCAATATGCGGCATGGATGGGAACAACCGCAGGAAATTCGGAATATGCGTAAAGTGGAACTTGCGGAGGATTGCGAACATATCCTTAAAGATATGCAGCAGTTCAACATTGACAGATATTTCAATCTGTTGCGCATGAAAGGCTATGAGGTTAAACCTCGTTACGACAGGCAGCGGAAACTTGTCGGCTACACTGTCGGCAAGAATGCTTCCGTGTTCAAGGCTTCTGAAATTGGCAGAAAGTTTATGGCATCAAAGATTGAAGACACCTGGTTGAAACTGCACCCACAGCCTACACAAGTCAAGACAAAGCCTGTTTCTCCATCCGTTGCTCCTGCACCTCGCCCAGTGAGTCCTGTCATTCAGACTCCAACAGCATCACAACCCAAAGCGCAACCTCAAATTACACAAACGGCATTCACAATCAACATTGGCGATGAAGTCAAAAAGGTGTGGATTCCGAACTCTGTCAAAGATGTCTTTACTAATGAGGTTCAGATTCCAGAGGACAATGATATAGCGACTACAGAGAATGTCGCTCATGTAGCGATGCTCTTGTTTGCAGGGTATATCGATGCAGCCACTTCCATGTCTGAGTCGTGTGGCGGTGGTGGCTCTGCACCTTCTTCTGGTTGGGGTAAGAAGGATGATGAAGATGACTGGAAGTTTGCCCACCGTTGCGCACAGATGGCTCATTCCATGTGCAAGCCTAAACCACGCAGCAGAAGTTTCCACCGATAAATCAATAACAATATGGCTATCAGAAAAAGCAAGATAAACATAGACACAGAAGAAAGATCCGACTTCGACAACATGATGAATGATGTCGAAAACGAGATTGAGGAGCAGCAAGCCGAGGATGGGCTTGTAAACCGTGTTCCTGAGTTGAAACAGTTGAGTGAGGACATTGACAAGGCTACCAATACCTTCATCAATGCCACACTTGAACTGGAATCTGCCATTCAGCAGTATCAACGTGCAGAAGCCAAATTAGGTGGTGCTGTGACTACTATCAGCAAAAAGGTTGATACCATCAATCAGCACATAGACAAAGTCTTGGAAAATGCTCCCACGAAATTAAAGGTGTCTGTCCATGTCAATGATGCAGACTGGCAGAAAATTCAAGAACTGTTTGCTAAAGAACGCCAATGGATGACCGCACAGATGCAGATGCATATCCGTGAGGTTAATTACATGTTTGCCGATGAACGGAAGAAAGTCCGTGAACGATACAAGGAATATGATGGCTGCTATCTCGGTCACTATGCCCAGTGGTTCTTTTGGTTCTTCTTTACGATTGGCATCTTTGTGGTTGCAGGAGGTGTAGGAATGATGATTGCACAGAGTTGTGGAAAATAAATCTGTAAATAGCCATTCTATTGAGGCTTGCAGGTTTAATACTCAAACAAATCCTCAATGGGGCAAAAAGTATTCTTTCCAAAATAGACATTGATACAACTTCATAATTGCTTCTATTTAGAGCCTACCTCCTTTAATTTCAAAATCCAAATCATTGAAGAGTATTCTTTTTCCAAGACTGTCCCCGAATTTATAAACAAGATAGATGCGGACATATCGTTGAGCATTAACGGTGTCATCCAAGACATTGTTCATATTGATTACACATTGACCTTCTTGGGCGACTTTCACAAAGTCCATAAAAGTAAACTTAGGATGCAAATTTTCCCGAATTGCATTTAGATTTTGGGCGACTTCTTCCTTATCGTTCTCAGCCAAAGCATAGTTTACGACCACATGACCTTTCACTTCCTTTGGAGTCTTTGAAAGTTTAACAAAAGAAGCATACTCTTTGGGATTTTCTTTGATACCTCAATTCCGCAACCCTACTAAAAGTCTCAGAGCGTTGTGCCCCAAAACCGCCAAGAATGAGATTTTTCTAGT
>CANQSM010000134.1 GCA_947626525.1 uncultured Phocaeicola sp.
CCGTGAAAAAACAAAAAATACCTTGCCTTTAAAGGCAGCCTATTTTTTGTTTTATTCCATAAAAGTTTGCACAGTCCGGTCACTGTCGCAGTAACTTCCTGATAATGAAGCGATATTGTTGACAGGACTGTTTTATTCGTGAAAAAAAACGTTTTTCTTCCTCTTTTATTCACGGGCAGATATTTTCGTCCCCGATGCCGTGCTTGCTGACCCTCTGACGAAGTGCTTCGTCCCCTCCTCAGAAAGCACTGCATGACACCCTCACGAAGCACTGCGTCGGGACTTCAGGAAGTGCTGCGTGGCAGCGGAAGGGAATAGACATTTCATTGCCGATTCATTGCCGGCTATCGCAACCTGTTGCTGCATTGAAAAGAACCCCGCCATTGAAGTGAACTTTATCACGGACGGGCAACTGATGGCTTTGATTTTATGTCGGACTTGTACTAAAAATAAATCACACATGATAGAAAAAAACGTCATTTGACATCTATGAATAATTTTTCTACCATTTTTGATTAATTTGTATAATACCTTCTTCTTTTTTATCGTCTACATTTGGCCACGATTTAATACTCATATTATTAATTTAAAAAAATAAAATGAATGATGAAATCTAATTCCTGCAAAAACAATCGACGAGCCATGATGGCTCTGCTTCTTTGCACAGGATTCATTGCCATGCATCCTTTGGCAATGTCAGCTAAAGAAGATGTTTCATCACTGAACGTGGTGCAACAGCAGAAATCCGTGACCGGTGTAATCAAAGATGCAACAGGTGAACCCGTAATCGGAGCCAATGTACGTGAACAGAGCAACCCGACAAACGGAACCATCACCGACCTGGATGGTAAGTTCAGTTTGTCCGTTGCCAAAGCAACCAAACTGGAAATCTCCTTTATCGGTTACAAAACTGTTATCGTAGACGCTATTCCTGGCAAGCCAGTCAATGTCACGTTGGAAGATGACTCTGAAATGCTGGACGAAGTCGTAGTGGTAGGTTTCGGTACACAAAAGAAGGTCAACCTGACAGGTTCGGTTGGAGTTGTTTCCGCAGATGAATTGAAGGAACGTCCTGTAACCAACGCTGCACAAGCCTTACAGGGTATTGTACCCGGTTTACAAATTACTCAAACAAATGGTAGTTTGGAAGATACTCCGAGTATCAATGTCCGTGGTACAACAACCATCGGTCAAGGAACAAGCGGCGACCCGTTAGTTTTAATTGACGGTATGGAAGGTGACTTGAACACTATCAACCCACAAGACATCGCCAATATCTCAGTTTTGAAAGATGCAGCCGCTTCTTCTATTTATGGTTCACGTGCTCCATTCGGTGTTATCTTGATTACAACCAAATCAGGTAGTACAGAAGGAAAGACTACTGTTAACTACAATAACAGCTTCCGTTGGGGTACTCCTATCAACATGAACCATATGATGAATTCTGTTGATTTTGCCAGCTGGATGAACGACAACTTTGCAAATGGAGGTAATCCCGTTTTCTTTGACGCAGACAGAATGGACCAAATTGTGGCCTATCACAATGCTACTCCTTACAAACCTGGACAAAGAATTACCAGTGATGGAACAATCATGACAGGTATCAGCGCAGGAGATAACGGATACTGGTTAGACGGATATGCCTACGGTATAGATGATGTAGACTGGTACAGTGAAATCTATAAAAAGTGGACATTCTCCCAAGAACACAATTTTAGTGTCAGCGGTGGTAGCAAGAAGCTTAACTATTATGCATCATTCAATTTCTTGGATCAAGGCGGCTTCATGAATCTGGGTGAAGAAGGTTTGAAGAGATACAATGGTACAGCTAAAATCAGTTCACAAATTACCGACTGGTTAAAATTCAATTATACCATGCGTTTCACTCGCCAGGATTATAAACGTCCAGCAACTCTGACAAGTTCCTTGTATTCGGACATGGCTCGCCAAGGATGGCCTGTTCTGCCTCTCTATGATCCGAATGGTTATTATTACGATGCTCCTTCACCAGCTTTGGGCTTGGCAGAAGGTGGCGTGGATAAAACCCAAACAGATAATACATATCACCAGATTGGCCTGGCTATCGAACCTATTAAAAACTGGGTTACACATATCGACTTCAACTATCGTATCCAATCAGCCAACAGACACTGGGATAGCCAAATGAGATATAATCATGATGTGAACGGAAATCCTTATGTCTATAGCAATAGTTCGAACGTACATGAAGATTACTATAAAGAGAACTATTACAACTTTAATGCCTATACAGAATATACCCATACATTCAACGAAATACATAACCTGCATGTAATGGGTGGTTTCCAGGCAGAAAATCTGAAACAGACCCAATTCGGTCTGCAAAGAAACGGTATCATGTTCCCCGGCAAACCCGAAGTTGACCTTACTACCGGTTTGGACTATTATGGCAACGAAGTAACTCCCTCGACCAATGGTTCCAGAAACGAATGGTCCACAGCAGGTTTCTTTGCACGTGTCAACTATGACTACCAAGGCAAATATCTGATTGAAGGCAATCTCCGTGCAGACGGAACTTCACGCTTTAGAAAAGGCAACCAATGGAAAGCCTTCCCATCAGTATCTGTCGGTTGGAACATTGCAAGAGAAAACTTCTTCGAACCAATCAACGATGTAATCGGAACTCTTAAGTTACGTGCCTCATACGGTTCATTGGGTAACCAAAATACAACCAACTGGTATCAGACCTATCAGACCATGTCAGTAGGTTCATCCGACGGTAGCTGGCTCATGAACGGTAAGAAACCTAATACCGCAACAGCCCCCGGTCTTGTATCTACAACGTTGACATGGGAAACCATTGAATCATACAACATTGGTTTGGATTGGGGATTGCTCAATAACCGCTTGACCGGTTCATTCGACTATTATATCCGAAACACTAAAGACATGGTGGGTAATGCTCCTGAACTTCCTGCCATTTTAGGTACTGCGGTTCCTGTAACCAACAATACCGACTTGCGCACTTCAGGATGGGAATTGTCCATTGGCTGGAACGACCGTCTTGATAATGGACTGACCTATAGTGCCAAATTCAATGTATCGGATTCGCGTACCAAAATTACACACTATCCCAACAATCCTACCAATGCTATCAGCACATATATTGAAGGACGTTATATCAATGAAATTTGGGGATACGAAACAGTAGGCCTGGCAAAAACAGATGCCGAAATGCAAGCACACCTCGCCACATTACCCAATGGAGGTCAAGATGCTTTAGGAAGTGACTGGAGAGCCGGTGATATCATGTATGCCGACCTGAACGGGGATGGCAAAATCTCTGGCGGTGCAGGAACACTGAATGATTCAGGCGATATGAAAGTAATCGGTAACAGTACTCCACGCTATCTTTTTGGTCTTGACCTGAATGCCAGCTGGAAAGGATTTGATATACGCGTATTCTTCCAAGGCGTTATGAAACGCGACTACTGGCAAGGAAGTACTTATCTGTTTGGTGCTGCCAGCAACGGACAATGGTGGGCAACAGGCTTAAGCCAAGTTTCCGACTATTTCCGCGATGAAAACAGTTGGTCTGTTCAAAACGGTTATCAATCTGTCAACACCGACTCCTACCTGCCACGTCCTTTGTATAGTGATAAAAACCAACAATGCCAAACAAGATACCTGCAGAATGCAGCTTATATCCGTCTGAAGAACTTGCAAATTGGCTATACCATTCCCCAACACATCACCTCTAAATGGAATATCCAAAATGTCAGAGTCTTTTTCTCTGGCGAAAACTTGTGGACAGGAACTGGCCTGGCAGACCAATTCGATCCTGAGACCATTTCCAGCTATAGCGGAAACTCCTACCCGTTGTCAAAGACATTATCATGTGGTATAAACGTTACATTCTAAATTCGAATCTATTATGAAACTCAATAAACTCACTTATTTATCGACAGTCATATTACTGTCCTCTTCGCTGGTATCTTGTGAGGACTTTCTTGATAAGGAACCTCCTTCCTACGTTGTACCTGAAGATTACTATTCAGCAGAAGACCAAATTCAAGCTGTAGCCAACAAATTCTATCCTGACGTGCTTCCTTCTCACGGAAACTGGAGTTATGGAACATTCGGCACGGACAACAATACGGACAACCAAGCCGGCTTTACAGCAGATAACAAATATGCTACCGGCCAATGGAAAGTGGCATTGGAAAACGACAATTGGGCATGGACCAACATCCGCAACATCAACTATTCATTGAATACCATTCTGGAAAATTATGAAGCAGGAAAGATTACCGGCTCAGACACAAACATCCGCCAATATATAGGAGAGATTTACTTTTTCCGTGCCTATTGCTATTTCGACATGTTGCAGAAGTGGGGTGACCTGCCCATTATCAAAGAAGCATTGCCCGATGACAATGACATTCTGGTGGAAGCTAACAAGAGAAGCCCGAGAAACGAAGTGGCAAGATTTATTCTTGAAGATTTGGACAACGCCATCAGCTATATGACCGACAATTTCGATTCCAGGAAAAATCGTCTTTCACCGGACGTTGCCAAACTGTTGAAATCACGCGTTGCGTTGTTTGAGGCCTCATGGTTGAACTATTTCAATGGCACACCTTTCGTTCCGAACGGTGAAGGATGGCCCGGGAAAGAAAGAGAGTATAATGCAAACTATCAGTTCTCATCCGGTAGCATTGAAAATGAAATCAACTATTTCTATACAGTAGCAGCAGAAAGTGCACAGGAAGTAGCTGAAAAATACAAAGGCCAGCTCACACAAAACACGGGAACCGTTCCTCAATCCGAATCTGATCCTGAAAATCCCTATTTCAGCATGTTCGGAAATACAGACATGTCAGGTTTCCCGGATGTACTGTTGTGGCGCGAATACAACGAAGGCTTGGGTATTACCAACAACATCGAAGTGGCTGTTCAGAAAGGTAATTACGGTGTAGGTTTAACTCGAAGCATGGTTCAAGGTTTTGTCATGTCAGACGGAAAACCTATCTATGCCAACCATGACGGTTTTGCATTCAATGACAAAACATTGACAAATGTGAGACAAAATGCAGATCCTCGTTTGTTCATTTTCTTAAAAGAGCCCGATCAAATCAATATGTTCAAAAATATGGATTCCCAAAAGGACCATGGTATGGAAATCGAACCATATCCCAATATCTTAGGAAGTGACGCTGAATACGACTATGGAACCGGTTACTCTATCCGCAAGGGAGGTACATTCGACAAGGCCCTGACAGGTAATGGTGCAGGATACACAGGCTCCATCACTTTCAGAGCAACTGAAGCATTGCTGAACTACATGGAAGCTGAATACGAACTTACCAAGAGTATTTCCTCCGGTAAGATTCTGGAATATTGGAAGATTATCCGTACAACTGCAGGATTTACAGGTTCTGCCATTGACCCACAGACAACCATCGCAGCAACAGATATCACGCAAGAGAAATTGGACTGGGGCTCTTATTCTGCAGGAGAACAGTTGACCGACCCCGTTCTTTACAATATACGTAGAGAGCGCCGTTGCGAACTGATGGCCGAAGGCCTCAGATGGATGGATTTGATTCGTTGGAGAGCATTGGATCAAATGATTGACGAACCTTATTTCATTGAAGGTTTCCATCTTTGGAATACTCCAATGCAGAACTGGTACGATGCAAATAATCTGATTTCCGACGGAAGTGCTTCAGCTACCGTATCAAGCCCAAGCTTGAGCGAGTATTACAGACCTTATCAGAAGAATATGACAAGTGGTAATCTGTTCAAAGATGGATATACATGGCACATGGCACACTACCTGCAACCACTTCCCATCAAACAGTTCCAGTTAACTGCTTCCGATAACGCTTCACCAGAGCTTTCTCCTCTGTATCAAAATCCATATTGGCCGACTACTGCCGATATGCCAGCAGAGAAATAATTTATCTAATAATAAAATAACTAAAGTCTCTCCTTTAATGGGAGAGCTTTAGTTATTTTTTTATTCCGCATAGCAATATGAAAAACATCAAAGTCCTGTTCCTTATATCATTCACATGGTTGTCCATACAGGCTGTCCAATCACAACAAAACATTAAAAAGAATATACCATTAGATTCTATCCGATTGAGCGATCCTTGTATTCTAACAGATCCAGAAACTTCCACTTATTACATGACAGGAACAGGTGGAATGCTATGGAAAAGCCAAGACCTGAAATATTGGGAAGGGCCTTACAAAGTTGCTCAAACAGATTCTCACTCATGGATGGGACCCAATCCAATGATTTGGGCGGCAGAACTTCATCATTACAAAAATAAATATTACTACTTCGCTACCTTTACAAACAAAGCAGTCATTATAGATGTAGTCCAAGGAAACAAAATTGAACGAAGAGCAAGTCACATATTAGTAAGTGACAGACCAGATGGCCCCTATCGCCCTATGAAAGATTCCATTTATCTGCCTGCAAATAAGCCCACATTAGACGGGACATTTTGGGTTGATACTGATGGAAAGCCTTATATGGTCTATTGTTATGAATGGCTACAGAATTGGGACGGAACCATTGAAAAAATAGAATTGAAATCTGATCTCAGCGGTTCTATCGGAGAAGGTAAATTGCTGTTCCGTTCCAGTGAATGTCCCTGGAGTCGTGAATTGCGTGACGGGAAGGAGGTTCCTAATAAAGTGACCGACGGTCCTTACCTATTTCGCACGCAAACAGGACGGTTAGGAATGCTTTGGACAAGCTGGATTCATAACATCTATACACAAGGAGTCGCATATTCTGAAAGTGGAACTTTAGACGGTCCTTGGATTCAGGAACCACAGCCCATCACCCCTCCCAACTTCGGACACGGGATGCTATTCCAAACATTGGACGGTAAATGGCTGATGTCTGTACACAGTCACAAAGACATCAACGGATTTTATCTCCGCATACCACACTTATTTGAAGTGGATTTGTCTGGCGATAAATTAATAGTCGGAAAAATGTACCAACCCTAAAGTAAACGACATCATGAAAAACAAAATAATAAAATACTGCGGATATTTTTGCATTTTACTATCCACAGCTTGTACACAACCACAGCCGAGACCTATCTGTTCCGGCGAAATCTGGCCCGACAATCAAGGCGTGCATATCAATGCACACGGAGACGGTATGCTCTATCACGAAGGAACCTATTACTGGTACGGAGAGAACAAATCGGACTCGACCAGCAAGGCTATGGTAGGTATCATGTGTTATTCGTCAAAAAACCTCACCGACTGGAAAAACGAAGGTGCCGTGCTGCCTGTGGAACTGAATGATACAACCAGTGACATCATACAAGGTTGCATAATGGAGCGACCGAAAGTGATCTACAACGAAAAGACGAAAAAATTCGTCATGTGGTTCCACTTGGAGCTAAAAGACAAAGGATATGCAGCCGCCCGTTCGGCGGTGGCTGTAAGCGACTCACCGACCGGACCGTTCCAATATCTTCGTTCGGGCCGCATCAATCCGGGAATACTGCCCTTCGACATGACAGCCGGCCAACGCAGCAT
>CANQSM010000135.1 GCA_947626525.1 uncultured Phocaeicola sp.
CTTTACAGAAAAGCGGATCGGAGTCATAATGGACTCAGAATTTGGTGGGCGTATCACCGAGTTCACGAATTTAGCAGGAAACAAACAGATAACGGAAAATGGCAGAGTGCAAGAGATTACGGCAGCGGAAGCATTAAAAAGAAGCGTCATGTATGCGGTATTTACAAGATGCGGCTTTGATGTCCCCGCTGAAAAACAGGATTTCTCTTTTATTACCGCATTTACAAAGGAGGAGGAAATCTACCGTTTAGGATCTCTGCTCAGCGATATATCCTGTGAAGTGCTGAGAGGCATTGCAAAAGATCTGACACGTATGGAAGAAAGGAGTATTGCAGATGGCAGAGATAACAATGAAGTATCACGAGGGAGCGGACGGGATGCTGTACCCGGACCTGACGCCGCCGGAGGAAACGGTGAGCATGACGAACTTAGGGAAGTTCGCAGTGAGGGCGATGGAGTACCTGAAGGAGAACCACAGCGACAGATACCGGACGCTCCAGAGGTTCGGCAAACTGGCGGAGAAGATGCAGGAAGTGGAGGACGAGGCGAACCGGATGATGGACGAACTGGAGGGCAGCTACCTGAAGAACAACCCGCCGAAGGACAAAAACTCGACAATGGAGATGTGGCAGCTCAGGGAGCAGGCGAGGATGCAGGCAGAGGAAATCGTGATGGAGGAAGTAGTGATGAAGTTCCACTAGGGGACAGTGAACAGCAGAATACAAGGAAAGCAGAACTTGACCGGGAAATCGAGCAGGAATTAAATGAAATCAATTCTTTAGGGAGTTCTGACACGCAGAAAGGAAGCTATGAACAGGCTTCCTTTTTGATTGCCCAAAATGGGGATATGACGCTGCCAAAAGAGTATTCCTACCAGAAACCGGAGCAGGCGCTTACCGTGCCGCATGAATATGTGAAACAGGTGCTTATGAGGGGAGGCGTGTTTTCAGGAAGCAAAAAACGCATTTATGCAATGTTCCAGGATATTTCCGATCCGGGGGAGCGTGTGAAGGCAATCCGTAAGGAATACGGACAGGGCGGTGCAGGCTGGCCCCTTGAGGGGGACGGGCTGCACGGATATGACACATTTGCATCTAAAGGACTCCGTTTCCAGTGGCGTGAGGCCGGGACAGAAAAAGAAGGCTATATGAACTGGAAAGCCATAGAACGTGAACTGGGTGCGCTGATCATGACAGGGGAATATTATACCCCGCCAAAGGCATTTGATCCTGACAAAATATCGGCGGCTGTATGGCAGGAGACGATGGATGCGTTTTTCCAGCACAGCTTCTGGAGTCCGGTCCCGAACATGCTGCTTTATGAGGTGTTCACAAAAGAGCTGCCCATGAGCGATAAGGTACAGTTTATTGAAAGGGTACTCTGCAGGAACCCTTATGCAGCAAGTATAGAGAATAATTTTGAAAACCGCTATGGCAGATGCAACATTGAACAGACAGACGAGGGCATATCCATTGAATATTATGACGGTGAAGGCACGAAATGGAAAACGGAGCTTGACTGGTGGGACTGTGCGGCTTATGTGGAAAGCATGATCGCTGACGGGGCATACCAGACACATGAGCCTTATGACAAAATCGGGGAAATCATGGAGGAACACCCTGCCGCTACATGGATAAAGATTTTAAAAGAAGATACGGACAGGTATCTCTCGGAGGAGGCAGAAGGGCACCAGCAGAACCGCCTTGACAACCTGCACACAGTCCTTGCATTAAAAGGCTTACAGGAGAAAATGGAACTGTCATGGGATGATGCCTGTGATGAAGTCATAGCCAGTGACGGGGAAACCGTATGGCATGGCAGGCAGTTCTATGACTATCTGTTCCATGAAGTGCTTGAGCTTGACGGATTTCACCGGGACAGCAGTATCCCGTTTGATGTGCAGAACCAGTTTGAGCATGACAGGTTTTCAAGCCATAACCCGGACAAGGCAGCATTTATCCACCGGAAAACCTTTGGCAAGGCGGAGCTTACCGCCGAAGAATCAGAAAAGCAGGAAGAAAGCCTGTGGCTGGAACCGCTAAAGGGATATTTCAATGAGGAAATCCAGTATATCTCCGTAAAGACCTTAATCTATGACATTTTCACGACAAACCTCAATATGGAAAGCAAGGCAGGTTTCCTTGCAAGCGTGTACGGGGAACAGCGGGAAGGCTTCTTCATGTCGGAATATACGGACAATCCCTATGGCAAGTGCAAAATCAGCCGGGATAAGGAGGGGATTGACATCTCCTATCCACGGGCAGACGGCACAACAGGGGAAAAGCGGGTAGACTACCGATACTGCGCTGACCTGATCCTGCACATGATAGAGGAAAACGATTACCTGACAGAAGGGATATTTGAGCGTTTTAAGGAAGCGCCGGAGGCATTTGCCGCAATGCCGTGGTTCATGGAGATTTACCATGAATACAAGGAACGTATGCGGCAGGAGCCGGACTTTGATGCAGTCAGCATTGATGGGCAGGAAGATGAAAGACAGGAAGAACCGGAGCAGCAGGGAGTTACAGAAGAAATACCGGAAACACAGCAGACAGCGGGAAACGGACAGGAAGAAATACCCGGAATACAGCAGGAGCAGGAAAACGGGCAGGAAGATACACCCAAAATGCCGGAAACGGCAGAGCGTGTGGAGGGGGAAGTCCTTAATCCTGACGGGAGCGTGGCAAAACCTGCTTCGGGCAGTCTGTTCCCGGAGGCGCTGCGGCAGGTGGAGGCAATGGATGAGGATCTGCGTGACGCACTGGAAATCTATCTGACGAAATGTTCCGCAGTCACGCCGTACCAGCCGTTTTTGCAGATGGTATCGGAAAGCAGCCTGACAAAAGAGGATAAGCTGTATTTCCTGAACCGCACCATAAACCACACGGAGGACAAGGACCAGACAAAGGCATACCATAACAATGCTTATGGTCTGGTGGAGTACGTGCAGGACAGGGATTCCTTTGTGGCGGACCTCAAGACACGGGGCGGGGAGCGTAAAAAACTTTCTGCAACCTACGAACAGCTTTATTCCATTATGGAATACCTGATCCGGGCAAAATCATTTGTCATACAGCGGCGCATAAATGAATATGCAGCGGAGTATGCCAGAACGCCTTATGAGAAAAAATCCGATTTAGAAAAACAGTTTGAGGACAAGGTTCAAAACATCAAAAACAGGCAGCGCAAAGGGAATTTCCATTTTGAGGACGGAGAACTGCCGAAAGGCGGGCAGAAAACAAGATACCAGTGGAACGTGGAGGCAATCCGGCTGTTAAAGCAGATAGAGCAGGAAGGCAGGAACGCCACACCGGAGGAACAAAAGACACTTGCCCGTTATGTGGGATGGGGCGGCATACCGCAGGCATTTGATGAAAGGAATGAAAGCTGGCAGAAAGAGTATGCGGAGCTGAAAGAACTCCTGTCTCCATCAGAATATGAGGACGCAAGGGAAACAGTCAACACGGCATTTTATACTTCCCCCGTCATCACACAGGCAGTCTATGGCGCACTGGAAAAATTCGGTTTCAAAAAGGGCAGCATTTTAGAGCCGGCGCTTGGCGTCGGTCATTTTTTCGGGACGCTGCCGGAAACCATGCAGGAGAGCAGGCTTTACGGCGTGGAAAAGGACGACATCAGCGGGCAGATCGCAAAGCTGCTATACCCCAAAGCACAGATAAAGATAAAGGGGTTTGAGGAAACGCAATACCCGGACAATTTTTTCGATGTTGCGGTGGGCAACGTGCCGTTCGGGGATTACAAGCTGTACGATGCAAAATACGCAAAGCACAACTTCCGTATCCATGACTACTTTTTTGCAAAGACGCTGGATAAAGTCAGACCGGGCGGCATTGTGGCATTCATCACAAGCAAAGGGACGCTTGACAAGGCAAACCCTTCGGTAAGGAAATACATTGCGGAACGGGCGGAGCTGCTCGGCGCAATCCGCCTCCCCAGTACCGCCTTTAAGGACAGTGCGGGGACCGATGTCACAAGCGACATCATATTCCTGCAGAAAAGGGAACGAAAGATCGTGTCTGAACCGGACTGGGTTCATCTTGGCAGGACGGAAAACGGCATAGCGGTCAATTCGTATTTTATGGAACACCCGGAGATGATGCTTGGGACAATGGAATATGATACACGCATGTTCGGGGATGGCAGCAAATACACAAGCTGCGTCAACCATGATGAAAATTTTGACTTAAAGGACGCACTGAAAACGGCGGTAGGGCAGCTCTCCGGCAGGATTACCGATGTGGCGGAGCTTGCAGGGGAAGAGGAAAAGACAGAGGACATCATTGATGCTGATCCCGATGTGAAGAATTACACCTATACTTTTGTGGACGGGAAACTTTATTACCGTGAAAATTCCGTCATGTACCGCAAGGAAGTGTCGGCAACGGCGGAGGAACGGATACGGGGCATGGACGAAATCCGCACCATCACAAGGCAGCTTATCTTTATCCAGACGGAAGGGTGCAGCAGTGAGGAATTAGCCGCACAGCAGAAACTTCTTAATGAAAAATATGATGCCTATGTAAGAAAATACGGTCCGCTGACCGGGCGGGGAAGCCAGCAGGCATTCCGTGACGATGCGGATTACCCGCTTCTGTGTTCCCTTGAGGTCGTGGACGAGGACGGAAAGGTGGAGAAAGCGGATATGTTCTATAAGCAGACCATACGTGCGAAGAATCAGGTGGAGCGTGTGGAAACGGCGGTGGAGGCGCTGAATGTGTCCGTCAATGAGTTCGGGGCGGTCAATATCCCGTTCATGCTGAGCATATATGAACCTGACACCAGCAAAGAGACGGAAAGCCTGCCGGAAGGCAGCACACTCCCACCGGAGGACATGGCGGAAATAAAAAGGACGGCACTTTTGAAGGACTTGGAGGGGCTTGTGTATCTGGAACCCACGGAATACAACCCCGACAACCTGAACATGGGATGGAAAACAGCGGATGAATACCTGTCCGGCAACGTGCGTGACAAGTTAAGGATTGCGGAGGCATACGGGAAGGAGAACCCGGAGTTATTCGGGGCAAATGTGGAAGCACTGAAAAACGTGCAGCCAGAGCGCCTTGATGCGTCTGAAATTGATGTGCGTATCGGGACTACATGGATTGAGCCGGAGGACTACGAGCAGTTTATCTATGAGCTGCTGAAAACGCCGCCCAGGGCAAGGGCTGTACGGTCAGAATGGAGAAATTCCGGCATACAGGTAAAACTCAACAGCTACAACATGAACTGGTTCATTGAGGGGAAACGGCTTGACAGCCATTCCATTGCCGCAACGGAGACTTACGGCACAAAACGGATTGACGCCTATTCCATTTTTGAGGAAACCTTAAACCTGCGCACCGTCACTGTCCGTGACAGGATAGACGACGGGGACGGCAAATACCACTATGAGGTAAACAAGAAGGAAACCATGCTTGCAAGGGAAAAGCAGAACCAGATGAAAGAGGCTTTCAAAAGCTGGATATTCAAGGATCAGGAACGGCGGCAGAAATATGTGGATTATTACAATGAAACTTTCAACAATATCCGCCTGCGGGAATATGACGGCTCGCACCTGACATTCCCCGGCATGAACCCGGAAATTAAGCTGCGTGACCACCAGAAAAATGCGATTGCAAGAGTCCTTCTCGGCGGGAATACGCTGTTAGCCCACTGTGTAGGCGCAGGGAAAACATTTACCATGATGGCAGCGTGCATGGAGCAGCGGCGGCTCGGTCTTGCCAACAAGAATGTCATTGTGGTGCCGAAGTCCATCGTGGGGCAGACGGCGGGGGAATTTATGCGCCTTTACCCGTCTGCAAATATCCTTGTGGCAACGGAGCGTGACTTTGAGAAAAGCCGCAGGAAACAGTTCGTGTCCCGCATTGCAACCGGGGATTATGACTGCATCATCATGTCGCACTCCCAGTTTGAGAAGATACCGATCTCAAAAGAGCGGAAAGAGCGGATGCTGGATGCACAGATACAGGAAATCTCCTATGCGATTGAGGAACTAAAGTCGGAAAACGGGGAACAGTGGACAATCAAGCAGATGGAGGCACAGAAGAAAAAACTGGACGAACAGCTAAAGGCACTGACAGATGAAAGCAGCAAGGATGACCTGATTACCTTTGAGGAGCTGGGCATTGATTCCGTCATGGTGGACGAGGCGCACCATTTTAAAAATCTGTCGATCTTCTCCAAAATCAACAACGTGTCGGGCATATCCAGCACAGGCTCAAAAAAGGCAATGGACATGTACCTGAAATGCCAGTACCTCGATGAGATCAACGACGGCAGGGGCATTGTGTTTGCAACCGGAACCCCCGTGAGCAATACCATGTGCGAACTGTATGTGATGCAGCTTTATTTACAGAAAAGGACGCTGGAGCGGATGGGGATTTACCATTTTGACTCATGGGCGTCGAACTTCGGGGAAGTGACAACCGCACTGGAACTGACCGTTGAGGGCAGCGGTTTCCGTTTTAAGAGCCGCTTCAACAAGTTCACGAACGTGCCGGAGCTTATGACCTCATTCCGTGAGGTGGCAGATGTGCAGACCTCCGATATGTTAAACCTCCCGGTTCCCGCATTAAGGAGCGGCAAGCCCATCATCGTGGAAAGCGAGCCGGACTGGTATGTAAAACAGGTCATGGAGGAATTTGCAAAACGTGCGGAGAAAATCCATTCAGGCGGCGTTGATCCGAAAGTGGACAATTTCTTAAAAATAACGGGGGAGGCAAGGCTTTTAGGGACGGATGCAAGGCTGCTGGAACTCCATGCGCCGGACAACCCGGACGGGAAACTGAATAAGGTAGCAGCAAACGTGGCAGCCGAATATTTTGCCGGGAACAAGGACGGTAAAATCGGCTGCCAGCTCATTTTCTCGGACATCGGCACACCGAAAACCGCATGGACGCCGGACTGGGAGGAACGCATAAAAGATGGCGGGCAGTTTGACATTTACAACTACCTGAAGACCGAACTGGTAAAGCAGGGAATCCCGGCAGAGGAAATCGCTTTCATACACGACGCAAAAACCGATGCACAGCGGGAGGCACTTTTCAAGGAGATGCGCAGCGGCAAGAAGAAGATACTGATCGGCTCCACGGACCAGTGCGGGACGGGCGTAAACGTGCAGACGCACATCACGGCAATGCACCATGTGGACTGCCCGTGGAAGCCCTCCTGCATTGAACAGCGGGAAGGGCGTGGCGTGAGGCAGGGGAATGAGAATGACGAGGTGGCAATTTACCGCTATGTCACAAAAGGAACCTTTGATGCCTATTCATGGTCGCTGGTGGAAAACAAGCAGCGCTTCATCTCACAGGTCATGACAAGCAGGGCGGTGTCAAGAACCTGCGAGGATATCGACGAGGCAACCCTTTCCTATGCGGAGATAAAAGCCGTGGCAACCGGGAATCCACTGATAAAAGAGAAAATGCAGCTTGAAAACGATGTGCAGCGGCTGAAAATGCTGAAAAGCAGTTATGACAGCCAGAGGTAT
>CANQSM010000136.1 GCA_947626525.1 uncultured Phocaeicola sp.
CCTTTTATCAATCTTGTTGCCTTTTATTTCCGATGTTTAGACCCACTTGAAGTAATTGGTGGTTACTGGTGGATCCTCCAAATGTGTATGGCATTGGCGGCACTGTTCTCCATCATCGTGGCAGCAAGCATGGCTTACAAGATGATGGTGAAGAACGAGCCGTTAGACGTGATGAAACTGTTCAAGCCCTTGGTGGTGAGCATCATCCTCTGTTGGTGGTACCCACCTGCTGACACAGGCACGACCTCTATGAGGCAGAGGCGACCCAAATTTCCGACAAGTTTGAGGAGGTGCAGCAGTTGGTCTATGTCAGGGACTCGATGTACACCGACCTGCAGGCACAAGCCGACGTGGCGCACAAAGGCACCTCAGACCCCAACCTGATAGAGGCGACGATGGAGCAGACGGGCGTGGACGAAGTGACCAACATGGAGAAAGATGCCAGCAAGCTATGGTTCACCTCACTGACTGCGGGGGCTGTGGTGGGTATCGACAAGATTGTGATGCTGATAGCCCTGATAGTATTCCGCATCGGTTGGTGGGCGACAAGATACATATTTTTATAATAATCTGATATTATGCAGTTTGCAATGATACAATAAGAGCAAGTTTGCAATTTAGTATCATTTTAGTACCAATATTTAGTCTTTGTGGTAATTACATTGAAATTCTGACTTATGCTTTATTGAATACTGATTTGTTTTGCGAAGATATAGCTATTCAATCTGTGTTTCAAGTTTTTCGAGTGATTATATCACAGATTATTTGGTTATTCCAAACATTTTTACTACCTTTGCACCATTAGAACCTGCCAAGCCTCTTCACAATGCTCAAATCGGCGGGTCGTTTTTTTATTATACATATATGAAAACAAGTTTCGCCAAACCGTACTCTTCTCCGGAACAGATAGTTCAAGTACTAAAATCAAGGGGGATGCTTATAAAAGATGAGCATAGGGTGGAAAATTATTTGATGAACATTGGTTATCATCGTTTGTCTGCATACATTTACCCATTCTATAAAAGCCCTAAGAGTGAGCTGGTACTAAAAGAGGGAACAACTTTTGAGCAAGTCCTAACTCTCTATCGCTTTGACAAGAAACTACGCATACTCCTTTTCAATGAAATAGAGAAAATAGAGGTTGCCATTCGCAGCGTATTGGCAAATGTCGGATGCCAAGAATTGGGAGACAAGTTTTGGATAACAAAACCAGAATACTTTGCCAATGCGGATAAATTTAATCAAACATTGGCAATCATAGACAAGGAACTGGCTTCAAGCAAGGAAGATTACATTGAAGATTTTCGACAAAATTTTATTGAGGACTACCCTCCTGCATGGATGATAACGGAAGTGTTGCCCTTCGGTAATTTGAACTACATCTATTCCAATATAGCCAGCAACCAACTAATAAAACGCATTGCAGATTATTTCGGTCTGAAACCCCAGGTTTTGTCTCGTGGCTGACGGTACTTGCCAACCTCCGCAATATGTGTTGTCACCATGCGAGAGTATGGAACAGAGATTTTATGCTGAATCCTGCTGAACCTAAAAAGACTAAAAACGCATGGATTGATACCTCAAAAGCTGATAAGAAACGAATCTACTATCGACTGTGTATAATCCGATACTTTCTCTCTTCGGTTTCTCCCAACAACAACTTCAACGAAAAACTTTCGGAACTGTTGACGGATTTTCCGTCAATAGATATAGCTGCGATGGGATTTGATTGCGATTGGAAAAATACTTCTTTATGGTCAACTCTTAAATAGATGTTTTTATAATGAAAATTGAACCGAATATTTATATAACATACGAAATGGTATTTAGCGATGAGCCTCTACCTATATCTGACTACTTAAAAGAATTAGACAAGAATTGGCTGATACGCTTTGCCTTATTTATAATATATTCTGGAGGTAAGTTCAAGACTCTTAATAATTATGTGACAACATTTTTTTGCAAACAGAACCATGATTTTGTAAAAAGTGTATTAGACATAATGAACAATCATTACGCCAAGACCCTCAATGACCCAACAAATATAATACCACGCACATACTTCATCCTCTCCGAATCTACAGGACTTGAATTGCTAAAACAGATATTCTCAATATCAAACTTTACAAATGTTTTACCACAAACGACACAAGAACAATATCTATTTAAGGCTATACTGCTAATAAATAGCAATATAAGTGAAACAAATGTATTGGAAGAATTTGACGATAATAAAAATTTCACCAATCTTTATTATGCAAAATCATTAGTATGTAATTTCATAAATAATCATGAGAGGCTAAATCTGAAATCAGAATTTATCTCTGTTCTTCAGATTATTAAAGGCTACTATTTCTTTAAGTTTTGTGAAAAATCAAAATTACAACCCCATCTTACTCAATTTCTGAAAAACAATGGCTTTCAAAGTTGGACGCAGTATCTATATAATGTAATACAATTAATATTATATCCGCTGCAAAATGAAAATGATAAATTCCCCGTAATTAAACTAAACGAAAGACTTGAAGGATATAATTATTTGCACGCTCATTCTTTTAGTGCCGACTATGTTATTCCAACAAGCGAAAACAGCGATTACACATTTTTCAAGACTTACCCATTGATTGAAATTGACAAACAAACATTCTTGCCGATTAACGCTATATTCTGTATAAATCACCTTTATAGAAGCGTTTATTTTGAATTTAATAAAATAAATGCGTCGTTTGATAATTCGGTAAAAATAAAAGGTTTTCCAACTTATATCACGACTGAATTTTCTGAAAAATATTTATTTTATAAATTTGTAAAGAATACACTTTATAAACAACGAGGTATAAAATTAACTGGTGATGATTGCAAGAAATTATTCCCTAAAAAAGATAAAGAGCCAGATTTCTACCATCGTGATGGTAATAATATTTTTTTATTTGAGAATAAAGACATCAAGATAAATAAAGATATCCTAAATAGTAAGGATTACAATAAGATAGGAGATGAATTAAACAAGAAGCTTGTTAGAAAAGTTGGTGTTGACCAACTAGTTGAACACATAAAAGCAATTGATGCAAGAAACTTTATATGGGATAAGAAATTACCAAAACATCCACGAATATATCCAATATTAGTTTTAGATGACAGTTTGTTATGTGTTCCTGGTTTGAGCTATATTCTAAATGATGCTCTACAAAGCCAATTAAAAAAATGCGATGTAAAAACAAAAATTTATCCACTTGTTGTAATAGAATTGGATACTCTCATCTCATATGCCACCTACTTTAAAACGGGTAAAATCCATTTAAAGAAATTGATTGAGGATTATTATAGTTATCTGCAGAGATGTAGGAAAAAAGTAGCTCCAGAAGAAATACTGTACGAGGTTTATCATAAATTTTTCACTTTTTACACTTTCGTATCACAAGAAATAATCAATAAACCTTTTGATGATTCTCTTTTTAATCAAATTTGCAATGAACTACAGTCAAAAGAAAAAACTACATAACCATATAAAAATAGCCTATAGATGACAACTTATAGGCTATTTTGTGTTATTGATTATAAATCAAATTTTAAATTTGGCAAAGTGTTTACTATATCTACTGTTTGGCAAGAGAGCATAATAATCGATAGAAGAAGGTCAAGGATATAACGGGGTTGTTCGTGTTCTCGTGACCAGTCGTTTGGATTATTTTTGATTTGGGACGCTTTGTCGATGGTGATGGCATAGCGTTCCATTATCCACTCGATAGCGGATTTACCATTAACGACATATTCGTATGCTTTGAGCGGAATGTTCTCAATGGTAATATGGTCATTATAGATGATGCGTGCCTTATCAGCAACGAGCTTTCCATTTTCGTCACGAATTTTGGCAAACCTCATTTTATCAACGGCAAAGTATTGGTAGGTTTCGTTCGTCCAATTGTTTTGCCAAATGTCCATATCGCCATTTACTCTGACACCACAAGCACGATGGGCAATCATTGGCATTGCTGCGAAAAACAGATAATCTCCATCTCGCCCAACAGCCTGCTCGTTTATGCTTTGTTCATAGTTCAGGTGCAGGTCAGCAAGTTCTTTTCCGGATTTATAAAAGGACATGAAGTCCTGTACACTATCCACAATGGGGATGCGTGGCAATGACTTCTTCAAATCATCGGCAAATCGTTCACGGTATTGCTTGGAATGAAGCAGCCCATACACATAGTAGAATATGTGTTCTTTGGTAATGGCTTTTGAACCTCCGAAACGGCTACGGACTTCTTTCAGAATCCAGTCGGTTATTCCGTCCCGGCGAATATATTTGTCTGTTTCCGCATCATCAAAAAGTGTAGCTTGGGGATTCTTGTTTTCCTCATACCAATATAATGGGTAGAACTGGCAATTAAATTGCAATTGATAATCAGGAATATAATGGGTAACTATAGTTGAAGCATCTTTATTAGAACCTTTTCCATTTACGCATAAAATAATCCTATCCGTATTCAGCGGGAACAAATCCTTACATTGTCCTGGGCTTTCTATCAGACTTGAAGAATAATATAAGTTTGTCACACAGAATGGCCTATACGAACATTCCATAAGTCTTTCTCTTTCAAACTTTAGTAAAGTTCCACGCGACAAGAAATTTCTTAATGAACGAGTCCAACTTACTTTAGTTGTATCAGTATCTATGAATGATTCGACAGACAACGCCTTTTCTTGTGATTTAATTGTTTGAAATTCGCGGCATTGAGCATTGTAATTATTAATCAAGCAATTAATATTGTCGTCCAATTGCGAATTAGAAAAATTGTTAACCCAAACATCTCGACCTGTGGCTACTGCTGGTCCATTATGATTAAAAACGCCAACACCTTTTTTATCAAACAGTGGTATTAGATTATCAAATACCCCATCACGTTGATTTATCCAATCAGCCTTATCATTAGGCGTAATAATCTGCCATTCCAATTTCTGCGAAGAAATGGAACGGAAATCTTTTACCAGTTTGAGCTTCTGCTCACGAGTGAGGTAATCACCTATGTCATGATAATGAATAACTGCCTTTTGCCATTTCTTTGCCGGATTTTTGACAAGGAAAGTTATAGCGATAGGAGTACGAGAACCGCTGCCAAAAATTTTGCCACCCTCTTTACGGGATAATTCTCCGGAAGTGCGCTGATTTCCACGCAAATTCAGTACATAAACAGATGTAAATTCTTCCTCTATACATCTGCGCATACCATCTTGACCGATACCGTCAAGCCATGCACCATTGCTTATGAATGCTACAATACCTCCTTCATTTTGTGGAATACGGTCAGAAGCCCACCGAAATGCTTTCACATAACTATCGTAAGTTGATTTACTGAGTCCTGCTAAACTTCTTTTTGTATAAGTTTCACTCAGTCTCTTTTCCATAGCTGGATATACAGTATTTTGTGCATTGTCATTAGCCGATTTCTGACCGATAGAATATGGTGGATTCCCTACAATCACCCTCACATGCGTAGCCATCTGTTTTTTCACTCGTTTGGAATTGTCTTGAAAGAACTCCGTGAAAAGTTCGTTGTGTTTCTTCTCTGCCAACTGGAACGTATCGGTCAGACAGATACCACTGTATGGTAGGTAAGTTTCCCGATGGGTAATGTCATGGAATACCGATTCAATGTTCACATCGGCAATATAATAGGCCAGCAGCACAATTTCATTGCAATGGATTTCATTCTGATACTTGCGCTCCATATCCTCAGGACGGATAAGGCCGGATTGCAACAAACGAGTAATGAAGGTGCCGGTTCCGGTAAATGGGTCGAGGATATGTACATTCTGTTCGGTTAGAGATGTCTTGAACTCTGCTTTAAGAATGTCGTCCACTGAACGGATGATGAAATCCACGCATTCCACCGGTGTGTAAACAATACCCAGTTTCTCCACTGTAAGCGGAAACGCACCTTTGAAAAACTTTTCATAGAGGTTCTTTATGATTGTCTGCTTACCTTCCAAATTATCAATACCGCCTACATTGGTCTTTACCGAACGATAGAATCTTTCCAACACCTCGGTATCTTTTTCAAAAGCCTGTTCTTGCAATAGGTCTATCATACGTTGCATGGAACGACTCACGGTATTATTATTGACAAACTGGTAATCAGAAAACAGAGCATCAAATACTGGTCGGGTAATAATATGCTGTGCCAGCATTTCAATGGCTTGGGCAGCATCTACTGATGGATTCAGGTCACGCTGCAATCCCTTCAGGTATTCATTGAATGCCTTTTTGTGTACACCGGACTGAATGAGTTTGGAAATACGCTCAATAAATTTGTGCGCAATAAGACCGACCTCTTTTGCCCAATTCTCCCAATAAAGACGGTCACCGCACTTTTCCACGAGTTTGGCATACATACCATCCTGTATCTCACCGAAACGAAGTTCCAACTGTTTGGCAATTTCTGCATTCTCAATTTGTTGTACTTCTGCTTCTCCATCATTTGCACCCAATCCCGGTCGGCCTATGGTGACAGACGGTGTACCAGTCTGAGTGTTTGGTTTCTGCTTGTTGAGGGCTATTTTGTTTACCATCGCATTGAAACGATCATCGTGTGAACGGAGCGCGTTTAAGATAGCCCACACCACATCGAATGTCTTGTTGTTGTCAAGAGCTTCCTCCGCCGAAATATCGGATGGCACTACAATAGGGATGATGATATATCCATACTTCTTTTCATCGGATTGCCCTTTGTGAAATGTACGCATCACACGGCCAACTGACTGCACCACATCCACCTGCGAATTACGGGCAGAAAGAAACAATACGGCATCGAGAGACGGCACATCCACACCCTCGGACAGACAACGCACGTTGGTTACAACACGGCATTCACGTTCATTGTCTGATTCTTCCGCCAGCCATTGCAGGATTCCATTACGCTCCTGCGAGTTCATAGAACCATCTATATGCCGTGTCGTTACTGAAACGGTATGCGAAAGGCTTTCTGAATCAAGATTTTCTTCGTATTTCTTGGATATTCTCGGAAGCACCGATGCTACATATTTTGACGTTCCGGCTTTTGTTTCGTTACCTATGGCTGAACAGAACGCCACGGCACGGCGCATCATGCGTGGGTCGGCATCCCATGTGCGATGGTCGTCGCCCTGTATCATTTTTGACAATCCGTTTATTACTCCAATGAGCTTGGATGTGTCGTCAAAATTCAGTTCGGTTGTAGAATTGGTGATGTCTTGTTTTATGTTGGCAGGCACATCATCTTCACTAACGGTAAGGACAAGTACCTTGTAATCCGTCAATAAGCCATTTTGAACGGCGTATGAGAAATTCACGCGATAAAATTCCTCTCCATAAATGGTTTTGTCATCCATCGAGCAGAGAATGCAATCCTTTTCCGATGCCTTTATCTTGGCAGATTCCCCATACAAACGCGGTGTGGCAGTCATATAAAGGCGTTTCCGGCCTTGTACATTCTCATTGGAATGTATCTTGATAAAGTTGCTCTCATCC
>CANQSM010000137.1 GCA_947626525.1 uncultured Phocaeicola sp.
TGCGTCTGGCTGCCGTCCACCGTGATGCGTCCCATGACGGGCACTGTCCCGTCCTTTTTCACTACCTGACGTTTGAGGTAGTAGATAACTGAAAATGTACTCTTCATCGTCCTTAATTTTTTTGGTTCAAAATTAGTTTGTGAAGAGCTTGTTGTCGGTACGCAAAACACGGAGGAACGGCGCAATCTTTGTCAAAGGCAAATTATTTTTGCGTGAGATATTGGTAACTCACTATAAAATAGCTATCTTCACCATTTTGCAAGCAGTCGGGAAGTCCATCTTCCGCATGGTTACGGACAAGTAACGTAGCAAAGTCCTAACCTGACTGAAAAAAGGCTTTTATCGCCTTCATACTTTTTGAGGATATTGCCTAAAACGCCTACCTATCAATATCTTTGCCCAGCTTTTCCATATTTCACTTTTTATGCGTAACTTTATTGTCCGAAAACACTATCTTTGCGGCTTGAAAACATAAGATTATGATAAGAATCATGAAAGTTTCCCTCAAAGAATCCGGATCATAAGTAGCCTTTGAATCTGTTTAACTAACAATTTAAAGCTTTTCAAATAAATTTGCTTATCAAATAGCCTCTATTACTTACTAAATAGTTACTAATTGAAAGGAATATTAAACCGCGCCCGATAATAAGATATATTTTATTTGAAGAATAAAAACAAAAAGACATATATTTGCACCAGAAATAGAACAAAAAGCAATAATAAAAGGAAAAACAACAAAAAATGGCAGAAACAATCAGGTTCACAAAAATGCACGGTGCCGGTAATGATTACATTTATATCAATACATCGCAATACCCAATAAGCAATCCCGAAGAGATGGCCGTTCAATGGAGCGCCCCTCATACAGGAATCGGAGCGGACGGGCTGGTACTGATCGGACCGTCGGAAAAAGCGGATTTCAGTATGCGCATTTTTAACGCTGACGGTTCGGAAGCAATGATGTGTGGAAACGCTTCACGCTGCATCGGAAAATATGTATATGAAAATAAGCTTACCGACAAAACAGAAATCACATTAGAGACTTTATCCGGAATAAAAACATTAAGACTCCATATAAAAGAGAAGAGAGTAACAGCCGTCACAGTAGATATGGGAATACCCGTTCTGCAAAACAAGCGGCAGATACGCACCGGTGACGGGACAATGATTGCAGGCTCCATTAAAGTTGAAGACATGTTCTATACCGGAACTTTCGTTTGCATGGGGAATCCTCATTGTGTCATCTTTGTCGCGGACATAAAAGAGATTCACTTATCTGAAACCGGTCCCCTATTGGAACGCCATGACTTATTCCCGGAACGGGCAAATATCGAATTCGCGCAAATCTTACCGGACGGAGATATACGCATGCGGGTATGGGAAAGAGGTTCGGGTATTACACAAGCATGCGGAACAGGAGCATGCGCGACCGCCGTAGCGGCAGTCCTGAACCAAAAAGCCGGAAGAAAGCAACGAATAATCATGGACGGAGGCACCTTATTGATTGAATGGAACGAGCAGGACAATCACGTATACATGACAGGGCCTGCCGCCAAAGTTTTCGAAGGAGAAATCAACGTATAATATTCTACTTAAAACAATAACGATATGGCACTTGTAAACGAGCATTTCTTAAAACTACCAAACAATTATCTATTTTCTGATATCGCCAAGAAAGTAAACAGCTTCAAAGTCACACATCCCAAATCAAGCATCATTCGTTTGGGGATAGGAGACGTGACCGAACCTTTGCCCAAGGCTGTCATTGAAGCAATGCACAAGGCTGTAGATGAGATGGCCCATAAAGAGACCTTTCACGGATATGGGCCGGAACAGGGCTATGATTTTCTGATAGAGACAATCATTAAAAATGATTATACGCCAAGAGGGATTCATTTGGAACCAAGTGAAGTATTCATCAACGACGGGGCAAAAAGCGATACGGGAAACATCGGTGATATTCTGAGGCATGACAACAGTATCGGAGTGACCGATCCGGTTTATCCCGTATATATCGACTCGAATGTCATGTGTGGCCGGGCCGGCGTCCTGGAAAACGGAAAATGGAGTAACGTCGTTTACATACCCTGCCTAAAAGAAAACAACTTTATTCCGCAAATACCGGATAAACGAATCGATATCATATATCTCTGCTATCCCAACAATCCTACAGGTACGGTCATCAGCAAAGGAGAGCTGAAAAAATGGATAAACTACGCTTTGGAAAACGATACGTTAATCATGTATGACGCGGCTTACGAGGCTTACATACAAGATCCTGAGATACCGCACTCCATTTATGAAATCAAAGGAGCCAAGAAGGTAGCCATTGAATTCAGAAGTTTTTCCAAAACAGCGGGATTTACGGGTGTACGTTGCGGCTACACCGTGGTTCCCAAAGAGTTGACAGCAGGAACCCTTTCAGGAGAACGCATTCCCATAAACCGATTGTGGAACAGACGCCAATGCACGAAATTTAACGGAACATCCTACATCACCCAACGGGGAGCAGAGGCGACATATTCTCCCGAAGGCAAGGAACAGGTAAAGGATATCATTCATTATTATATGACCAACGCGCGAATCATGCGAGAAGGACTTCAAAGTACAGGATTATCAGTGTACGGTGGAGAAAACGCGCCCTATCTGTGGGTGAAAACTCCAGACGGGATATCTTCCTGGAAATTTTTCGAGCAAATGCTTTATGAGGCGAATGTAGTAGGTACGCCTGGTGTCGGATTCGGTCCAAGCGGAGAAGGGTATATCCGGTTAACCGCATTCGGTGACCGGGCCAATTGCGAAGAAGCGATGAAAAGATTAAAAACCTGGCTAAAATAATTCGGGTTTGACTGAGATGTTCCACAGGCGGTCATAACGTAGAGAGAACAGATTATCAGTCCATAGGTAAATATGAATATTCATTACATATTAACAACAAACGATAAAGTATTATGTCAAAACTAAGATTTAGAGTCGTCGAAACGGCGTTCAAGAAAAAAGCCGTAGAGGTTCCCACTCCGGCAGAAAGGCCGTCGGAGTACTTTGGCAAGTATGTATTCAACAAAGAGAAGATGTTCAAATATCTTCCCAGCAAAGTTTACGAAAAGCTTACCGACGTAATTGACAATGGCGCTCCTCTCGACCGCGGTATCGCAAACGAGGTAGCCGCCGGAATGAAAAAATGGGCCATTGAAATGGGCGCGACCCATTACACACACTGGTTTCACCCGCTGACAGAAGGTACAGCCGAAAAACATGACGCATTTGTGGAACATGATGGAAAAGGCGGCATGATGGAAGAATTCTCCGGTAAATTGTTGGTTCAGCAGGAACCCGATGCCTCTTCATTCCCTAACGGAGGAATTCGCAACACATTCGAAGCGCGCGGCTACAGCGCGTGGGATCCGTCATCTCCGGCATTCATCGTTGATGATACACTATGCATACCTACCGTATTCATTGCCTATACCGGCGAATCACTCGACTATAAAGCTCCGTTGTTGAAATCACTGCGCGCCGTTGACAAAGCCGCGGTCGAAGTATGCCATTACTTTAACACAGACGTAAAAAAAGTATATTCCTATTTAGGATGGGAACAGGAGTATTTTCTGGTAGACGAAGGATTATACGCCGCCCGCCCTGATTTGTTACTGACCGGACGTACGTTAATGGGCCACGAATCTTCCAAGAACCAACAGCTGGAAGATCACTATTTCGGAGCCATCCCTACCCGGGTAGCGTCTTTCATGAAAGAACTGGAAATCGAGGCTCTAAAATTGGGTATTCCATGTAAGACCCGCCATAATGAGGTCGCCCCAAACCAGTTCGAATTGGCTCCTATTTACGAAGAATGCAATCTTGCCGTAGATCACAACATGCTGATGATGGCACTTATGCGCAAGATTGCCCGTAATCATGGATTCCGTGTCCTGTTGCACGAGAAACCTTTCAAAGGCGTAAACGGATCGGGCAAACATAACAATTGGTCACTTGGAACGGATACGGGCATTTTATTACACGCGCCAGGCAAAACCCCGGAAGACAATCTTCGTTTCGTCACGTTCGTAGTCAACACACTGATGGCCGTCTATCGCCACAACGGCCTGCTGAAAGCCAGCATCATGTCGGCAACGAATGCCCATCGTTTGGGGGCAAACGAGGCGCCTCCCGCCATCATTTCCAGTTTCCTTGGCAAACAATTGACCCAAGTGCTCGATCATTTGGAAGAAACCACTACTGACGAGCTCATCAACTTCAGTGGCAAGCAAGGCATGAAAATGGACATTCCCCAAATTCCGGAGCTGCTGATTGATAATACAGACCGCAATCGCACCTCACCTTTCGCTTTCACAGGCAACCGTTTCGAATTCCGGGCTGTCGGCTCCGAAGCGAACTGCGCCTCCGCAATGATTGCGCTAAACACAGCCGTAGCCGAGCAACTCCGCCAATTCAAACAAGAAGTGGATTCCCTGATTGAAAAAGGCGAGCCTAAAATATCCGCCATCCTGGAAATACTCCGCAAATATATCAAAGAATGCAAACCTATCCGCTTTGATGGAAACGGTTACTCTGACGAATGGAAAGAAGAGGCCAAAAGGCGAGGTCTCGACTGCGAAACCAGTTGTCCTGTCATTTTTGATAATTATCTGAAAGACTCCAGCGTAAAGATGTTTGAGTCTACAGGAGTCATGACCCGAAAAGAACTGGAAGCGCGCAATGAAGTCAAATTGGAAACCTACACAAAAAAGATACAGATTGAAGCCCGGGTATTAGGGGATTTGGCAATGAACCACATCGTTCCGGTCGCAATCAAATACCAAAGTGAGCTTATTGACAACGCGTACAAGATGAAAGATCTTTTCCCCGCCGGAGAAGCCTCAAAACTTTCATCGGAAAATCTGAAAATCATTAAAGAGATTGCCGAACGTACCATTTTCATCAAAGAGCATGTTGACGCGATGATTGAAGCCCGAAAAGTTGCCAACAAAATTGAAAACGAACGTGAAAAGGCTATCGCGTATCATGACAACATCGCGCCGATGTTGGAAGAAATCCGTTATCATATCGACAAGCTCGAACTTATCGTTGATAACCAGTTGTGGACATTGCCCAAATACAGAGAATTACTTTTTATCAGATAATCCGAAAAAATTATCTGTTTCTGTTGAAGGCTGTTTTTAAGTTTGGAAGGAAGGGCACACGGGATGTGCCCTTTTCTTCTAATCAGGAATCATCATTTCTCCGGATCATTCTCTTCCATCAGAGGAGTCTCCTCTATAGGCGTTACATCCTGAATACGGTTGTCTTGCCTACGGAATTTATAATAATTAATCAAATCGGACAAACTATAAAAGATACAGCTTACACCCAAAATGATGAATGGAACGGAAGCCGTCGCAAAAGGATTGAGCAACACCAGGATACCGGCCAGCAATATCGACCCAGGAATAATAAAGAATCCCGCAGGGACTCTAAAGCCACGCCGGGCAGAAACCAGGCCGCTGAGAAGTTGGATACCGGCTAAAACCAGGAAGGCACCCAATATGTACATCAGTATGCTGACAAAAAACTTAGGCATAATCATTAGCCATAAACCAAACAAGGCACTGCCTAACGCCACTACGGGAAACATTTGTCTGGCCTCTCCGGTGCGATGGGCAAAATAACCCCAAAGCGAAATAAGTCCCGGTATTAAAAACAACACCCCGATGGTAATCACCAGGTAAATCATCGCAGCTTCCGGCCATACGACCAATAACACGCCAATGACCAGCGAACAGACACTACGGAGAATTGAATTGGATAATGTTCTCATATCTTTTACATTTTTAGATTGAACGAAATTACTATTAATTTCTTAAATAAAACAATTTAAATTATACTTTTGTGCGAAAATCATAAAAAAATCAGATATTTCTTTTCTTCTGACATGACAAAGGTAGGCAATCCCCGCGGAACCGGTTCCCGCACAGTCGTCCATCCTCCGTCACGCTCCGAAAAAGCATACATGCCTCTCTTTTCGTTCCCCTTTGTAAAGATTCGTACAGACAGGTAAGAATCCGTACGAATCCGGTAAAGGAATTTTCTCACCATGCGGGAAACCGCCGGAAAACTCTTAAGAGTCTCTGCGGAAACTGTCGGAGTTTGCGGAAAAACTCTTAAGAAAGTTTCCCGAAACTCCGACAGTTTTCAAGGAAACTCCGGGCGATCCGGACACCCTCTTCTCCTTCCGTTTTCCGGCACAAACGTTCCTTCTTCCGCCGTTTTCATCACATTCCGGCTCTTTCCGCCCGTTTTTACCAAATATTCTCCGTTTCTGCCGGTTTGTTACCATTCCGTGCGGGTTTTCTCACAGGGACGCATCCGCCCTTGCGGCTATGAGGAACTTTACCTTTCTTTGTGATGAACAAAAAAAGAGCTCTCCCCCATATTCCTTTTTCTGTTAAGAAAAAGAATATGCTTTAGTTCTTATCCTTTATTTCTTTAATAAAGAGGTGTCAGAGTGCGTCATACGTTTGGAAAATCGTTGCGGACGACCCACCGAACACGCTGGAAATGAGGGAAATGTTCGTTTGAAAAACGTTGCGTTTTTCGTTTGAGGTAAACACAATCCTGCAAATCAACAAGATACGGAGACTTTGTCGTCCTCGGCAATCAAACGCCTTGAGAATATAGCGGATTTAAGTGGAAATGAAAAAAATAATATGGCAACAATTAAAGTGAAACTGCGTGCCTCGAGCATCACAAGCAAAGCGGGGACGGTTTATTATCAGGTAACGCACCGGCGTGTCATCCGGCAAATCACCACGGGCATCCATATCCTGCCGGAAGATTGGAACAGGAAACAACAATGTCTTAAACAGCCGGAGGCGGATGCCGCCCTCCATAGCCGCATACAGGGAGACATGACCTTGCTGCGGAGGATTATCAAGGACCTCGACGCGTCGGGTATGCCTTATACGGCAGAGGAGGTTGTCCGCCGCTTCCGCAAGCCCGACCACACCGCAACGATTCTGGCGTTCATGCAGGAGCAGATCGACATGCTGCGCCTGTGCAACCGCTTGGGCACCGCCCAAAATTACGCGAATACCATGCACCGTCTCGCCCGATTCCTCGGAGGAGATATTCCCATAGCGGAGGTCACCGAACAACTCATCGAGCGGTTCAATGCCAGCTTGTTGCAATGCGGCGTGGTGCGCAACACCGTTTCGTTCTATATGCGCATCTTACGCTCCGTATACAACAAGGCGGTGCGCAATGGATTGGTAGAGCAGACCTCTCCTTTGCGCACCGCCTTGTTGTATACGGAGCGTAAGATGCGCATATAGAA
>CANQSM010000138.1 GCA_947626525.1 uncultured Phocaeicola sp.
GACCGGGAGAAGCTGCTGATGAGCGTCCTCCTTACCGGTGTGGAATACCGCAAGGTGGCCTGAAGCGTTCCGGCGGCGACCATGACATGATACCGGACTTTTTCACGCAGATAGCTGCAAGTGGCAATGCAGCTATGTGCGTTGGCACATGCAGCTATCTGCATTGCCACTTGCAGCTAACTGCGTTGCCGCAACCGCGAAAGGGCATACAACGGGAGGATACGGACATGACGTACGGCATCGGCCTCTTCCTTATCAACGTAGTCGAACTCTCCGAAGTTCTCCAGCGAACAGCGGACCGCCTCGGTAAGATGTTTCTCACGCATGAGCATCCAAAGGCTTTTCATGCCCCCTTGCGTCCCCGCCTTGATCTCCACGGGCAACACCTTTGCATGACAGGTCGTAATGTAGTCGACTTCCGCAACGCTTTTGCCGCTCCTTTCCCAATAAAACAGGCGCGGGAGTTGGACAGGCTCCCAATGACGGGCCATTTCCAGCCCGGCCACCATTTCTGTGACGGCACCCTTGTTGACAAGATCCTGCGGGGTGCCGGTCAGGATGAGGTCGGTGAGTGTCCGTCCGCTTTCACCGTCAAGATACAGGACGGACAGCAAGAGTCCGCTGTCGAGGAAAAGATACTTGACCCGTTTTTCGTCCGTCCCGGCATCGAGCGGCAGACCGTTGGCGGAAGTGGATACCACCGGCGTGACAAGGCCGGCGAGCGTGAGCAGGCGAAGGGCCTCACGGAACTGGTAACCGCGGTAGCCTTCGGAAATCTGTGTAAAAGTGAGTTTCATGCCGATTTGGTGGCATACACCGCGCAACGTGAGACGGAGCAGGTTCGGATTGACACGGCGGGCATATTTGCCGAAGTCATCCTCGTAGGTAAGAATAATGTCCTTATGTATCTGTTGACAGCGGATGAAATCGGAAGTGGCTTTCCATGCGGCTACGGCTTCGGGCATGCCGCCCACCATCAGGTAGACGCGGAATTGCTCGACAAGCATGGCATGGAGCGGTTCGTCGAGGGGATGCCCGCTGTCAGCCGCGTCACGCATGGCAAGGACGCCTTCCATACCCATGGCAACGAGAAACTCATCGAATGTCATCGGATACATGAAGAGGGAATGGATGCGGCCTACCCCAAACGTGGGCAGCTCCTGAAGGGCAAACTCGAGCAGGGAGCCTGCCGCTATCACATGAAGCTCCGGATACTCCTCGCGGAAGAAGCGCAAGGCCATGATGGCCTCGGGACAGGCTTGTATCTCATCAAGGAACAGGAGGGTCTCTCCCGGACGGACAGGCACTTTGACAAGGGCGGATATTTTGCCGGCGATAAGCCTTACGTCAATGTCTCCTTTGAAAAACATGGCCGCCGACCGTGTACGCTCAAAGTTGATTTCCGCGAAATACTTGAATTTCCTGCCGAGGTGGCGCACTGCGGACGACTTGCCCACCTGCCGCGCACCACGGAGCAGCAATGGCTTGTGAACGGAACTGTCTTTCCATTCCAACAACACTTTGTCTATGCTTCTGTCAATGTATTCATTCATAATTACGGCATATAATTGATTATCAGCTGTAAATGTAATAACATTTTTCGAAATCCGAGAAATAATCTGCCGAAAATTGATAAAATCCGAGAAATAATTACCGGAAAGTTGAAAATCGCCACGCTGTTGGCACAATCATGTCACAATATTTATGCCTGATAATATTTCCAGCAACAAGCGCATAGCGAAGAATACGATATTCCTGTATTTCCGCACCCTGCTCATCATGGCGATAACGCTCTACACGAGCCGCGTCATTCTGAATGCGCTGGGCGTTGAAGACTACGGCATTTACAATATCGTGGGCGGCGTGGTGGCCATGTTCTCGCTGCTTTCAGGCTCATTGTCTAATGCGATAAGCCGTTTTATCACATTCGAATTGGGGCGTGGAGACATCGGCAGGCTTGGGGTAATATTCTCCACAAGCGTCAATGCCCAGCTGGGCCAGTCACTCCTGATAATGATATTGGGCGCAACGGTTGGCGGATGGTTCCTGAACACGCAGGTGGACATCCCCGACGGAAGGATGGAGGCTGCCAACTGGGTGCTCTATTGCTCGCTGCTGATGTTTTGCATCAATCTCATAAGTATTCCTTATACGGCCTGTATCATCGCCCACGAGCGCATGTCCGCCTTTGCATACGTCAGCATGCTCGAGGCTTCATTGAAACTGCTTGTCTGTTATCTGATAGGGGTCTCGCCTTTTGACAAGCTGGTTTCCTATACCCTGCTTCTTGTCGTTGTCGCCCTGATAATACGTGTCGTCTACGGTCTTTACTGCAACAGGCATTTCGAGGAATGCTTTTACCGTCCCGTTTATGACCGCACGCTGTTGCGGCAGATGGGCAGTTTCATCGGGTGGCAATTTCTGCCTAACGGCTGTTGGATGTTTAACACGCAGGGCGTGAACATACTTGTAAACATGTTTTTCGGAGTGGCACTGAATGCCGCCCGCGGAATAGCCACGCAGGTTGACGGCGCAATACAGCAGCTTGTCAACAACTTCATGACTGCCGTCAACCCGCAAATAACCAAAAATTATGCCACGGGAAGGATAAAAGAGATGTTCGCCCTCGTTTGCCGCGGAGCCAAGTTCTCATACTTCCTGCTCATGCTGTTCGCCATACCCGTCATGCTTGAAGCCGAATACATACTGACGCTGTGGCTGAAAACCGTGCCCGGCCATACCGTAGCCTTCCTGCGGCTCACCATTATCGGTTCGATGATGAACATGCTCGGCGGAACGGGACTTACGGCCTGCATGGCTACAGGCAAAATCCGGCGTTACTCAATCTGGGTTTCAAGCGTAGGCGCATTGGTGTTTCCGCTCACGTGGATTGCCTTCGAGTGCGGCCTGCCGGCAGAGAGTGCATACGTTGTCTTTATAATGGTCTACATCGGGGTGAATATTGTCAGGCTGTACATAATGAAGGGATTACTGCATTTCCCGCCAAGCCTGTTTGCCCGCAAAGTGGTTGTGCCCATGCTCATTGTCACCCCGGCAGCTGCCGCCCTGCCATTCATCGTGGCAAATTCGTTGGACCAGTCGTTCCTGCGCTTGTGCCTGACGGGCATTGTATCCTTGATTTCATCGTTGATAACCATTTATCTTATCGGACTTACGCACGGCGAACGTAAAACCGTAACAAGAAAACTGGATGAAATGCGCCATAAATTCGCATGGTGACCATGCACTTTGAAAATAAGAAGGGGCTTTCTGTATAACAATTCAATCCACAAATATGGGTATAAGGAAATATATCAAGAGGGTTGGCCGCTATTTGTTGGAAGGCATACCCGAAAATCATATAACCGCGAATATCGTAACCATTGCTCCCAATGACTTGTTGAAGGGACGCAAGATACTCATAACAGGCGGAAGCCGTGGTTTGGCAGAGAAATTCACCAATGAAGGCGCCGACGTTTTGATAACGGGCCGGAATGAGGAATCCTTAAAAAGGAGCGCGCGGCAGATTGGATGCAAGTATTCGGTTTTGGATGTACGGGATGTCAAGTCATTCCAATCTTTTATTGATAAATCGGACCATGCGCTTGGCGGCATCGACAGTCTTGTCTGCAATGCGGGAATATCCTTGCATGAGAAGGATTTTTTCCATGTGACAGAGGAGAGTTTTGAAGAGCAAATGAATACAAACCTGCGGAGCAATGTTTTTCTTGCGCAGGAATTCATTCGCTTTGTCCTGTCTCGGAACATCGGGGCCAATATACTTTTCATTTCCTCAGAGATTGGCGAACTGCAAGACAACAGGCCATATGGATGGACAAAAGCGGCGATAAACAGTTTCGTCAGAGGTCTGGCTTCAAATTTTGCAGGAAAGGGAATCCGTATAAACGCCATATCTCCGGGCATAACCTGTTCTGACATGACAGGCTTGAATGCCGACGGGAACCTCTATATCCCGACAAACGCGACCAAACGGGCCTATCTGCCTGAAGAGATAGCCGAAGTTGCGGCATTCCTGCTTTCGGACTGCTCAAAGTGCATTTCCGGCCAGATTATAGTTTGCAATAATGGAAAGACAATCTATACAAGAGAAAAAGTGGAAAAGCATGGATAATCTGTTTTACACCGATGAGAGGAATGCCCAAATCGTGATATCCCTTCTCAAATCCAACCACATAAGGTATGTCGTCACTTCACCGGGCACCACCCACATGTGCTTTGTGGGAAGCGTGCAGCATGACCCGTTTTTTAAGGTGTTCTCATGCGTGGACGAAAGGTCCGCGGCTTACATGGCATGCGGCATGGCCGAGGAAAGCGGCGAGCCCGTTGTCGTGACCTGTACCGGCGCGACGGCTTCACGGAATTACTATCCGGCCATGACAGAGGCCTATTACCGCAAATTGCCGGTTATCGCCATTACCGCCCATCAGGGGACGG
Organism: uncultured Phocaeicola sp.; assembly: GCA_947626525.1. Classification (GTDB taxonomy): domain Bacteria; phylum Bacteroidota; class Bacteroidia; order Bacteroidales; family Bacteroidaceae; genus Phocaeicola_A. The sequence goes on from CANQSM010000138.1 coordinate 4,456, forward strand.
ACCGGATCGGACACCTGTTGGAGCAAAACATCGACAGGCGCAGAATTCCCTACGACACGGCAAGGTTGAGCGTGGAGGCCGTGTATGTCAGGGACAAGAGGGATGAACACCATTGCGCCATCGAGGTGAACAAGGCCATATTGGAATGCAAACGTCACGGAGGAGGACCCGTGCATATCAATCTTTTTACAAGATACAGCACAAACTTTACGGTAAGGGAACTCCCGGTCGTGCAAGTCATAAAAAGATACACCGCATTTGACACCCTCCCTGAAATGCCTTCAGGCAGGACGGCCGTTTTCATCGGTGCCCATAAGCCTTTCAGTGGAAAAGAGACGCGGGCTATCGACCGGTTCTGCGCGACGAATGACGCCGTTGTCTTTTGTGACCATACAAGCGGGTATGACGGCGCTTACAAAGTGCAGTTCGCGTTGTGTCTTGGCCAGCGGTTCGCCGAATTTGACTTGGCCGATATAGGCTTGTTGGTACATATCGGGGAGGTGTCGGGTGACGCGACCTCAAGAAAATTGAATTGCAGGGAAGTATGGCGCGTGAGCGAAGATGGAGAGATAAGGGATACATTCGGGAAACTCTCTTCCGTGTTTGAGATGCCCGAGCGTCATTTCTTCGAGCGGTATTCCAAGGCCGGTGTGGAAAGCCGTGCCTATTACGACGCCTGCACATCCTTGTATGGGGATATCTTTTCAGGCCTTCCCGAGTTGCCGCTCAGCACGATATGGGTGGCACGGCAATTGGCGGAGAGCCTTCCGGAAGGCTGCAGTTTCCACATGGGCATCTGGAGCTCATTACGCGCCTTGAATTATTTCAATGTGCCCGGAGCAAGGGGCAACTGCAACGTGGGAGGTTTCGGAATAGACGGCTGCATCAGCACAATGGCAGGCGCATCCCTATGCAATCCCGACAAACTGTACATCGCAATGGTCGGTGACCTGGCGTTCTTTTACGACATGAACGTCCTGGGAAACAGGCATGTCGGCAATAACGTACGCATCATACTTGTAAACAACGGGCAGGGGAATGAAATGAGATACAGTTTTTCACCGGCATCGTCCTTAGGCGAGGACGGCAAGCTGTACATGGCGGCTGCAGGACATTTCGGCAGGCAGTCAAAGTCGCTCGTAAGGCATTACGTTGAAGACCTCGGATATGAATATTTCTCAGCCTCGACAAAAGAGGATTTCCTGAAGCATAAAGACCATGTCCTGGCAGACGGACATTTTGACAAGCCTGTTGTCCTCGAGGTGTTCGTCGCGGATGAAAAGGACGAGGAGGAAGCGTACCGGTTGACGACTTCCCTGGATAAGGACAAAGCCGTGGTATTAAAAAGGAAGTTAAAGTCCGCCATGAAATCGGTCGTTGGCCAAAAGGGCATAAACGCCATTAAATCCATAATGAAAAGCAAGTGATGCGAATCAAACTCGTGACTTTTGCCCCGCATCCCAACTTCGGCACGTGCCTGCAATCGTATGCCTTGAATTACGTGTTGCGCAAGATGGGGCATGACGTGGAGTTCATCTACAACGGCAGGGAGAACCCGCCACGGCCTTTTATCAAGGCATTGATGAAAAACTGTATGAGGCTCCTCTTGCCAAAGGCTTTCATTGCCTCCGTCAAGGCGAAAAGGCGGGCAGGAGCAAAGGACCCGTGTAAAGAGCCGTACATCCTGGAACTGCCCAATCATCCGTTCCTGTATCGGCTTGGCAAACTCCCTTTTTATGAAAAGACATACAAGACGCTGAAATGCAGGAGCCTTCAATGGAAGAAAGTGTATAGGTTCACCCACGAGGACGGGAACTTCAACATGCGGCGCGTCTATACCCTTAAACAGTATGGGGAAGTGACAGCCGACGCCGACCTATTCGTCACGGGCAGCGACCAGATATGGAATCCCTATTGCGGAGGATATAACCCGATGATGTTTCTGGAATTTGTCAACGACGGGACAAAGTGTGTGGCATACTCCTCCAGCATCTCGCAGCCGGAGATACCTCCGTTGGTGAGGGAGAGGACGCGCGCCGCCCTGTCAAAGTTCGCCCATATAGCGGTGAGGGAACAGCGCTCCGTGGAACTGCTGGAGGGTCTGCTGGGCAGGAATGACGTGAAGCTGGTGGCAGACCCCACTTACCTGCTTTCGGCAAGCGAGTGGGAGGAGTTCGGGAACAAAGCGGAAATAGAGTTCGAATTACCTGAACGGTACATCTTCTGTTACTTCGTGGGGAGCAGGCGGACGGATGTCTATGAACGGATGGTGCGGGACGTAAAACGGTTCACCGGCATTCAGGAAGTCATCACATTGGAATGTTGCGGCAGAGACCTGAATTACGGGAACGGCCGGCATTACAAGGATGCCGGCCCTTACGAATGGGTGTACCTGCTGAGGCACGCCTCCTACGTCTGCATGGACTCTTTCCATGCAACAGTCTTTGCCCTGAAATTCCAAAAGGAGTTCGTGCATGCCATGAAGGACGCAGACAATGAAACAGGCTCACAGAATACCCGCATGTACGACATACTGGGCCGGTACGGCATTCTCTACAAGAACTATAATGCCGA
>CANQSM010000139.1 GCA_947626525.1 uncultured Phocaeicola sp.
TTTCTGGCATTTATAGGAGTCTCGCAAGATTCTGCAGCCGTCATCTGCAGCCTTTAACTGAATATCCCTAATTATATCGAGTTAATGCGTATCCGTCTGGCGAAAGAAGTGAAAGTTTACATCCATATCGACGTACCGCCCAACAGTACGGTACAAATAGCTCCGTTGATTTTCATTTCACTTATTGAAAATGCGTTCAAACATGGCATCAGTCCTATTGAGCCGAGTTTTATCAGCATTTCAATAGCGCAAATAGAGCAGAAAGAGGTCCGTTGTGAAATATTGAACAGCAATCACCCTAAAAGCAACACGGATAAAAGCGGAAGCGGCATCGGACTCGAACAAGTAAGAAAACGACTGGAATTGCTGTATCCCGGAAAGTACGAATGGAGAAAAGAGGTAAGTGAGAATGGAGAGGTATATTCCTCGATTCTGACGATACAGGTATAAACGAAACGCGGTTTTAATCTTTAGCAGGCAAAAACAATTCGGCAGAAGATAAAAATAAGAACAAAGTATTCAGTAACAGAAAAAAGCTATGATTCTCAATTGCGCCTTAATAGATGACGAGCCTTTAGCGCTCGATTTATTGGAAACGTACGTACATAAGACCCCATTTCTTCGTCTGGCAGGTAAATATTCCAGTGCCGTAGCCGCTATGAAAGGCCTGCAGGAGAGTCCGGTTGATTTACTGTTCCTGGATATCCAAATGCCAGAATTGAGCGGACTGGAATATTCCAAAATGGTAAATCCGGAAACACGGATTGTCTTTACCACTGCTTTCGGGCAATATGCGTTAGACGGATACAGGGTCAACGCACTGGACTATCTGCTAAAGCCGATTAGTTATAAAGATTTTTTAGAAGCGGCCAACAAAGCCATTCATTGGTTCGAAATGAAAGGACAGGCCTCTTCCGGAGCTACGACGGACAATGATTGCATCTACGTAAAAAGTGGCTACAAACTGGTGCAAATCAAATTAAAAGATATTCTATATGTAGAAGGGCTGAAGGATTATGTAAAAATCCACGTAGAAAACGAACCGAAAGCGATCTTATCCCTGATGAGTATGAAAATGATGGAAGAACGACTGCCCTCCTCTCATTTTATCCGTGTACACCGTTCTTTCATCGTGCAAAAAAGTAAAATCAAAGTCATCGATCGGGGACGTCTTGTCTTTGGAAAAGAGTACATCCCCGTATCAGACAGTTACAAACAAGAATTACAAAATTATCTCAACGAAAAAACAATGTAGGTAAAAATCATGGGAAGAGGAGACAAATAGTCATTCAATGTCTGTTATCTCCTTTCCGTTTACTACCACATCATCCATCTTGATATTCCTACAATCCCGGAAGACACAAGGTTGTTTGGCATCTTTAATGTGAATATCACGCAACACGATATCAGAAACCGGAGCTTCCTCCAGACCTACGATATTAATGGGTGTCTGCACTCCGACCACTGTCACGCCCGAAACGTGAATATTGCGGAATACCGGTGTACGATCGCTTTTAGGTTCCTGTGGCATCTTACTGTATTTCAGATTAAATATCAAAGCCTCCTTTTCTATATTGCTCATCACAATATTGCTTATCCTTACATCTTCCACGATACCCCCGCGGCCACGAGTCGATTTCAAACGGATTCCCCGATCTGTTCCGTCGAACACACAATTGCTGATAGTTACTTTACGGACACTTCCGCTCATCTCACTACCGATTACAACTCCCCCGTGCCCGCTAAGCATCGTGCAATTGGTAATGGTTATATTTTCACAAGGCTTAGCCAGTTTCCGCGCCTGCAAATCACGTCCGCTTTTAATGGTAACGCAGTCATCTCCTACAGAGATATGACAATCGCTAATATGCACATTACTGCATGATTCCGGATTTATGCCATCGGTATTAGGAGAAGGGAGATTGTGGATAGTAACACCTTTCACCGTTACGTTATCGCAAAATTCAGGATTAACCGTCCAAAAAGGCGAGTTCTGGATCTTCACACCTTCTATTCTTACATTCTTACAACGTATCGGCTGAATAAAGGGAGGGCGGAAAAAGCGACGATTAGCCGTATCATGCCAATCCTCATTCGTCTCGGCCTTAATCGCGCTCATGTCATTTACCTTATCCCACATAGGCTGGTATTTATTGACATCCCGTACTCCATTGTCACGCAAATCCACCAGTACTTTGAAAAATTCATCCCACCAAGCTTTTCCCTGTCCATCCAATGTCCCTTCTCCTTTAATGGTTATGTTTTCGGCATCAACCGCATAAATAAGCGGAGAAAAACTTTTCATCATGACACCTTCATGACGCACTTCCACAAATGGAAGGAAATCATCAAAATCGGTAGAGAACAATAATGTGGCACCGGCTTCAAGCTCCAACGTTATATTGCTTTTCATACGAATGGCACCTGTCAGGTAAGTACCGCTCGGAAAAAACAAAGTACCTCCCCCGGCTTCGCTCAATCTCGTGATAGTAGCATTAATCAATTGAGTATTGACTGATTTCCCGTCAGTTTTAGCACCGGCCTGTTTCATGTCTACCCGCTCTGCCCAAACGGAAACAGAAAGCATACATACGGCCGCCAACATCCATACATGTTTCGTCATAGTATAGTATATTAATAGTGAATAATATTGTTTTTTTGATACAAACATACACAAAATTACCAAATATCCACACAATATCTAAAGAATCTTTTACTAAATCGCAGTAAATAATTCGGAAAAACGTGCTGAATGGAATATATAAGAAGCCGGGAGCTCTTCCGTACGCTTCTCCGCCACCTTGCGTATCATACCGCTTTTTTGTTTTCCCACTGCCAAAAAACAGGTGCGTTTGGCTTTCATTAAAGCTCTCCCGGTCAAAGCGATACGGAATGTTCCATCATAAGGATTCCGCGTTACGGCATATACCTCCTGAGAATCGAGCAATTCAGTATGATTGGGGAATATAGAAGAAGTGTGCCCATCTTCTCCTATACCAAGTAACACATAATCAAATATAGGTACTCCGCCTTCGGAGGGAAGGGAAGCTTCCACCAAAGCCGAATAAGATAAAGCCTCTTCTTTTGGAGAAGCCTCTCCCCTAATCCGATGTATCCGGGTTCTGGGGACATTCAGAGGCGACAGCAAATACCTGTCAGCCTCTCCAAAATTACTTTCCCGGGAATTCGGAGGGACACACCGCTCATCCACCCAATAAAAATGTATGCGCGACCAAGGAGTCTGATCCGCAAAACCCTCTTTCCATACAGCAAATAATAAACGGGCTGTATTCCCTCCCGATAAAGCGATATGAAACGTACGCAAAGGATTATCATCCATCTCTTCCATCATCCGCCCCAGCATGGCCGAGGCCGCCTCTTCCCCTGTCCGATAATTATTCCATATCATAATTCGCAATATTTATCCGTTTTAGTCAAGTTCTTACACGGATTAGACCATTCAAATCCCGCTTCATGCACTAACCGGTCCGCTTCCGGAGGTCCCCAGGTTCCTGCGGGATAAGAATAAAGCGGCGCTTCCGGATGACGTTGCCAATAATCCAATACCGGCATAAAAAAGGTCCAGCTATCTTCCACGGTGTCTCCTCTGGAAAAGAGTGTCGAGTCTCCCGCAAAACAGTCCTCTATCAAACGTGAATAAGCATCCATTACAGGCAACTGCCCCAACGAAGCATAACTGAAATCCATATCGGTCATATTCACTTCAAAGCCCGAGCCCGGCACTTTCAAGGCAAATCGTAAAGCAATCCCCTCTTCAGGTTGAATCCGAATCACCAATGAATCAGTAACCGGACAATGTGTTCCCGTACATTCGAACAAATGATAAGGAGTTTGTTTAAAATGAATGATAATCTCGGTTACCTTCGTAGGCATACGCTTGCCTGTACGTAAAAAGAATGGGATACCGCTCCATCTCCAATTGTCAACAAACACTTTCATCGCGACAAACGTTTCTGTACGCGAATCCGGCGCTACAGACTCCTCTTCCCGATATCCCTTTATATCATCCGCTCCCGTATATTGTCCACGTATAACCATACTTTTTGCCGTTTCCTCCGTAAGAGGCCTCAAAGAGCGGTATACTTTAGAGACTTCGTCCCGGAAGGAAGTCGCTTCAAACTGTCTCGGAGGCTCCATGGCAATCAATGCCAGCAATTGCATAAGATGGTTCTGCACCATATCGCGCAAAGTTCCCGTTTGCTCGAAGAAACCGGCACGACGCTCCACACCTAATTTCTCCACAGCGGTGATTTCCACATAATCTATATAATTCCGGTTCCACAAAGGCTCAAATATACTGTTTGCAAAACGGAATGCAAGAATATTCAAAACGGTTTCCTTACCTAAAAAATGGTCAATACGAAATATCCGGTCTTCCTGAAACACAGACGTATATATTTTATTCAAATTTCCGGCAGATTGCAAATCGTACCCAAAAGGCTTCTCCACTACAACGCGTTTCATACCAGGACTTCCGGTAAGACGCGCTTTTTTCAGGAATTGGGGAATGATTTCATAAAGAGCCGGGGGAACCGCCAAATAGAAGAGATAATTACTCCGGTTATTCAAATCCTTGTCCATCTCATCCAAACGCTTTTTCAACGTCGTATAGTCTTCTTCGCGAGCCGGATTCATAGGCTGATAATACAGACATCCAAGGAACTCCCGCATAATTCCTTCATCCATTTGGTCTTCGGACAAATAGCGTATTAATTCCGTTCGGATATTTTCCCGGAAAGACGCGTCCGAATAAGAAGTCCGGGCAACTCCCAGAATGGCAAATGTGGCAGGAACCCTCTTCTCCCTGTACAACAAATAAAGAGCCGGCATCAATTTACGTTTGCATAAATCTCCTGACGCTCCAAAAATAACCAAAAACATTGACTGGGGTATACTCATGGTCAACTCCTCCATAATTCATGAAAAAAAGCTCCTCTCGGCTCATCCACCCTTTCAAAGGTATGGGCGCCAAAAAAATCACGCTGAGCCTGAATCAGATTCGCCGGCAAATGTGCCGTAGTCACACTGTAAAAATAATGAAGGGCAGAAGAAACCGCCGGCAAGGGAACTTCCTCTTTCACTGCCATGGTAACCACTTTTTTCCAAGAAGGCAAAGACGTTTTCACTCTTTTGCTGAAAAAAGGATCCGCCAATAAATTTTCAAGTTGAGGATTCACGAGAAAGGCCTCAGCAATAGGATTCAGCAACTCGGAACGTAAAATACACCCGTTTCTCCAAATCAAAGCGACTGAAGCCAGATTCAAATTCCACCGATACACTTCCGATGCCTTTTTCAATAAGGAGAAACCTTGAGCATACGACACTATACGGGAAACACTCAACGTCTCATATAAAGGCCGCACCAGTTCATCACGCTGATACAAAGTCAAGTTACTCTCCTGGCTGTAAATACGTCCCAACTTCTCACGCAACTGTTTTTTTCCGGATACATCACGCGCGAATACAGCTTCAGCTATCAAGCCAATAGGCTCATTCAAGTCCAACGCATTTTGTACACTCCATCGCCCCGTTCCCTTCTGGTTAGCCACATCCAATATTTTATCGACAACATAAGCGCCGGTGACATCCCTATGACGAAGAATTTTACCTGTAATCTCAATCAGGAAACTACGCAAATCGGTCTCATTCCAATGGGTAAACAGGAGCCCCATCTCCTCGTTGTTCATATTGCCTATGCGTTTCATTAATGAATACACTTCAGCAATCAGTTGCATTTCCGCGTACTCAATTCCATTATGCGCCATTTTTACATAATGCCCTGCGCCGCCTTTTCCTATCCATTCGCAACAAGGAGTTCCGTCTTCGGCTTTCGCGGCAATACTTTGTAAAATAGGTTTAACTACCGGCCATGCCTCTTCGGCCCCTCCCGGCATAATGGACGCTCCATGCAATGCTCCCTCTTCACCACCAGAGACACCGGCCCCTACAAAATAAAAACCTCTTTCATACAGTTCTTTGACGCGCCGTCCGGTATCTTCAAAATTAGAATTACCCCCATCTACAATGATGTCACCTTCATCCAAATAAGGAATGACATTCTCTATCACTTCGTCTACAGCATTGGCTGTAACCATAAGCATTACCACACGCGGACGCTGCAATGTATCACAAAAATCATCCAACCCCTTACAAGCGATAACAGATTTTCCTTTTCCCCTTTCTCTCACAAAACGGTCGGCTACACTTTCCGCTTCTCCCGGTCCCTGACGATTCCATACAGACACCATCCAGCCCTTGTCAGCCAAATTAAGGGCTAAATTTTGCCCCATTACCCCAAGACCAATCAGTCCGATATTCGATTTCTCCATATTATATTCTTTATGTTATATATTAAAAAACAAAAAAAGAAGAAGAATTGTTCATCACACGACCTCCCATCCCCGGCAAACCATCAGCGGTACGATGAAGTACACTGAAAGATTCATTTTCGCGAAAATACAAATAAAAAGCTGCCCAAATAATTTTAATATAGGAGATTTATAAAGAGAAGTTACAAAAAGAGTGTATTTTATTGGAAATGAGCGTATGTTAATTGATCATGATAGTAATAGGTTACGATTTAGTTAGTTATCTGCTGCATTATCCTTCTGCGCGTTGCGTAACCTTCAAAGAACTCTTCGTATGCAAAAGTAACAATAAAACGGGAGATTTTGATATGAATCTCCCTGATTTTTTTCTATCTCATACAAGTTTTTCCGTAAAAGCGGCTTTATTCGTCGGTACACCATCGCTCAAAAGGATTTTGAACGAACGTGTGCCGACTACTGCATAAGCGGAGAAAAGGGCTTTGCCTCACGCCTAAGCAACAGTTTAGACTCATGAGGCAAGGCCCATTTCTTTTGTGCTTATGCCAAAGAGGTGTTTTTACGGCTTTTCAGATGATTTTTCTTTTTCGCTGTTCTTTTGAGCCGGAAGCGGAAAGCCGTGTATGACCGCTTGTCCATAAATGGAACAAGCCGTCACCCACAGCAGGCAAACC
>CANQSM010000140.1 GCA_947626525.1 uncultured Phocaeicola sp.
CCATAACCAACTATAACCATTTAGAATAAAGTCACTGTATATCAGTGACTTTTGTTTTTATATACTTTCCAGACCGTATTTGGAAGTAACGGTTTTTATCCATATTTTTCATACATATTTCTACCGTGAAAGAAATTCACAGTTTGCCCAAATGTCACAGTGACGCATTAGTTGACGTGTGTTGACAATGGTTTACATGTGTTGACAAAAATCGGGAGAAATAAGGAGAAATTATCCCCAATGTAAAGGAGGAAAATATGGAAATAAGAAAGATTTGTCAATGGTGCGGAAAGCCATTTATAGCTCAAAAGACAACAACCTGTTATTGTAGCCACCAGTGTTCCAATCTTGGCTACAAGGAACGCATCAGGGAACGTAAGCGACAGTTGAAGCGATCGCAGGAATTATTGCAACCCCGACAAGCAGCCGAGGGACAGGATTTCTTCTCTTTTGCCCAAGCTGCAAAGTTGATGGGTGTAACCCGGCAATACATATATAAGTTGGTAAAGGAATCCAAACTTCGGGCTTCACGCATCAGCGGCAAGAAGTCGCTCATCCGCCGTGCGGACATCGAACTGATGATGAAAACCAAACCTTATGAGCGCATCATGCCCAAAGAGGATTTCGACATCACCGAGTATTACACTGCCGAAGAGATTGCCGATAAATATAAGGTCAACGCCAAATGGGTGTGGACTTATACACGGCAGCACAAAGTTTCGAAGGTACGAATTCGCCAGTTCAACTATTACAGTAAGAAACATATCGATGCTGCCTTTGCCAAATACGAGGTGGATTCCGACTTGACCGAATGGTACATGCCCGAAGAAATTCAGGAAAAGTACGGCATGACACGTGTCGCCATCCGTTCGCAGGTTTATCGAAACAACATTCCCTCCAAGAAGGAGCATGGGCAGATATTGTACTCAAAGCTCCACTTCGACCTCTCTAAAAGTTCCGAGCAGGAGAGCAAGGCAGAATACTACACCGTCAAGGAGGCGATGGAGAAATTCAAGCTATCCCGTGATTCGGTCTATGGTATTCTGCAATTCCATCAGATTAATCGAGAGAAGAACGGACGGTTCGTCAGGTTCCTGAAAGTGGAGTTTGACAAGGTAATGGGTGTCCGTAAGTAACCAATTATAGGCTTCCGTAAATTATTTCAAAATTAATCTCTACTGAAGGCTTTCTGCATGGTTACATTACAGAGTTTTGCCAGCGAATTAACAATAACCATAAAAATATATCAGTATGCATGAATGTAAAACCGTAACATTAAGGACACGTCCTTTAAAGAACAGGATGCTGTCTTTCTACTTGGATTATTATCCGGGGTATCGAGACAAAGAGACAATGAAAGTTATCCGCCATGAGTCGCTTGGTATTTACGTATATGCCAATCCGAGAAACAAGCGTGAACAGAACTTCAACGAAGTAATGACCGAGAAAGCCGAAGCCATACGTTGCCGTAGGTTTGAATCTGTGGTGAATGAACGGTATGATTTCTTCGACAGGTACAAACTAAAAGCCGATTTCTTGGAGTATTATCGCAAACAGCTCCGTAAGCATGACCAGAAATGGGAGTTCGTCTATCTCCATTTCAGCAACTTCGTGCATGGGAAATGTACTTTTGAGGAGCTCGACATTGATCTCTGCAACAAGTTCCGTGAGTACCTGTTGACGGCAAAGAAACTCAAGCGTAACGGAAATATCACACGAAACTCCGCATCGGGATATTGGTCCACATTCAGAGGACTTCTGAAAATCCTCTACCGTAACGGGCTGATCCGCAACAACGTCAATGACTTCCTCGAAAAGATCGAGACCGAGGATGTAGTCAAGGATTATCTTTCAGTGGAAGAACTCTACAAGCTGGCCGAGACACCCTGCAAGAAGCCTGTGCTGAAGACGGCATCGCTCTTCTCGTGCATGACCAGCCTGCGCATCAGCGACATCCTCGCCCTCTGCTGGGAGGACATCGTGGACTATTCGGCCGGTGGCAAGTGCGTACACATCATCACCAAGAAGAATCGCTCCGAGGACATCATCCCCATCAGCGAGGAAGCACTGGACCTGATCGGCTACAGCCCTGACAAGCGGGGAATGGTATTCAAGGGGTTACAGCGCTGTTGGACCCAGACTTACATGAAAGGATGGATTCGTTCGGCTGGAATCACCAAGAAGATCACATTCCACTCCTATCGTAGAACATTCGCTACGCTGCAAGCGGCTGCCGGAACGGACATCCGTACCATACAAAGCATGATGGCTCACAAGAGTATAACCACAACCCAAAGGTACATGAAAGTAGTGGACAGCAACAAGCGTGAAGCCAGCAAGAAAATCACCCTGACACGGAAAGACTGACAGGCATTTTGACCACCTGTTTTAGCGGATATAGTTTGATTTTGAGCGAAAAATCGGACTATATCCGTAATTTTTGTGTAAAATCGTATGATTATAACTCATTATTTATCAGTATCTGGAATAACGCACATAACTTTGGCGTACAGTAATTCCAAATAGTGATAGAAAATGACAAATACAGAACAAATCCGAACTAAGAAAATAAGTTTTATCCTTGCGCTATCCGTCATCATTTTTGCGGCCATAGCCACTTATTTTACCCTTTGCCATGACATCAACATCATGCGCATAACAACTCCTGTAATTCTCGGACTGGCGATGGCCATCATATTGTGTGGAGCCCTGCAGAAATTTTTCTATAATTGGCTGACGAAAAATCCCATCCACTTCTCTTTTGGTGAACAATCCTCTCCTGTTATAGAATCAGAGAGCACCACAGAGCCTGTTTGTATTGCCGAAACACCGTCTACCGAACAACCGGCGGGTTCTTCTGAACAGGAGTATGCTCCAACTCTACAGCCAAATCAAGAGCCTGTCGTCCCCGATTGTTCCAATGAATCTCATTTGGAAAAGTATGATTCCATTCTGGAAGAACTCAAAGAGAAAGAACTGAAAAGGCAAGTAAAAGTTATGGATGCGATTCGGGAATATGTAACCATCAAGACTGCCCCCTATCTCTCCAAAGAGGCTATAGCGACTCTCATTTCCAACATTGAGTACATGGCTTGTGATCAGCCGGAGCTCTACAAACCGATTCGTTCCAATATTGACAATCCGTTACGGTCACCGGGACTTCGTCATCTGGCTGGAATGTAGGTGAACGATTGAGAGTACCATTGGCGAAAAGAGCCGTCTTTATCAAAGCATCATTTCCATACGAACTTGAAAGCGCAAGTCATGAATATCTCAGACTTAATTTGCGGGATCAGGTAGCAAGTCAGATTCCAATTGATGTACCTGAAAAGGAAGACTATCGCTTCCATTTGGAAACAGATAACAATGAGTCGTAACAAAAAACGTATGCAGATGAAATAATTAATCCGGTCTGTATTGTTCTGCAAAGCTTCATTGGGTTGGTTCGCAGCATGTTAAACGATTAAAAAGTTATAATATGAAAACAGACCAACTTACATTTAATGACTTGCCGGCAGTAGTCGGCGAACTTTGCGACCGGATTACAAGCATGGAAAATCTGCTGACAGAAAAATTGTCCAAACAGCATGAAGTAAAAGATAACACGCACGTCCCCATGACCGTGCAGGAAGCTTGTGCCTATCTCAAAATGCCGTTATCGACCTTTTATTACAAGGTCAAAAAAGATGATATTCCAGTCATCAAGCAAGGGAAACATCTATACATTTACCGGGATGAACTGGACAAATGGCTGGAATCCTCCCGAAAGAATCCGGCTCCGCAAACTTTTGAGGAAGAGAACGAAGCTATGCTCGCTTCCCATCGCCGTAAACCTAACCTTAAAAACTGGTAATGATGGAGAAGACGGACGAAACGATACCTTCACGTGAGGAACTGGCAGTTTTTATAGAGGAAGCAGCCGTAAGCGTCACGAATAACTATGAAGAAGCGCCAGCGGTGTTGATGGTGGATGATGCTGTCATAGGCACATTGGGGAATTTCAGCGCTTCCATCGGGAAAGCCAAAAGTAAGAAGACTTTCAACGTTTCGGCCATTGCCGCATCAGCATTGAGTGGCCGTACTGTTCTTCGTTACCGTTCCATGTTCCCCGAGAACAAGAGTAAGATTCTGTATATCGACACGGAGCAGGGACGTCATCATTGTCAACAGGTACTGAAGCGCATCCTGCGTCTGGCGGAAATGCCGGATGACAAGGTGCCGGAAAATCTGATCATGTTGTCTCTGCGCAAGTTTGCACCAAGAGTGCGTCTGTTGATAGTCGAAGAAGCTATCGGCACCACACCTGATTTGGGTCTGGTCATTATAGATGGCATCCGTGATTTCCTTTACGACATCAATTCATCCAGTGAATCTACCGAAGTTATCTCGAAATTCATGCAGTGGACGGACGACAAACAAATTCATATCCATACTGTCCTGCATCAGAACAAGAATGATGAACATGCGCGTGGTCACATCGGCACGGAACTCAACAACAAGGCGGAAACCATACTGCAGGTAGAAGTGGACAAAGAGGACAAAGCCATAAGCGTGGTCGAAGCCGTGCACATCCGGGACCGGGACTTTGAACCATTCGCTTTCCGCATAAACGAAGACGTCCTGCCCGAACTGGTAGAACCATATCTGTCCAAAGAGAAGAAGAGCGGGCGACCAACCAAAGAACCGTTCGATCCGGAGAGGGAGATTCCGGAGACTGTACATCGTGCTGCAGTGGATGCCGCTTTTGCCAATGGCAATATCGGCAGTTACGATGACTACCTGGAACGTCTGAAGGAAGCTTACGGATTGCACAATGTAAAGCTCGGCTACAACAAGGCAGTCAAGGTAGCCACCTTTCTTGGCAACAAGCAGATGGTCATAAAGGAGGGGAAAAATTATATTCTCAATCCAGAATGCCATTACTGAGTACAACTTTACTTTATTGCCAGGGCGTATATATTAGAATAAAGCAAAGTCGGCAGGAAATCATCATGTGAGATACTCATTTTCTCCCCTCTTTTAGTGGATAATATTATCCTGCATTTCCTTGTCCAAGTGCCAATTCATTATACGCATCCGATATGGCTTGCGGGGAAGCATAAACAGGTAACTGTTTCGAGATATGCCAAGGTATAACCTCACTGCGTTACGGTTGTACATTGGCGCTCTTGACTGCTCAGTTCCTTCGCCAGTACGGTACTCGCAAGCTCGCACCTTTTCAACCATTATAACAACGATTCAAATGAAAGAAGATATTGTCAATACATCAACTTCCCCGAAAGAAACAAGAAGCGTCTTTGTCGGGGCAAAAGTCACTCCCAGCCAGAGAGACCATATAAAATCACTGGCCGAACAATGCGGCATGACCGTAAGCGACTACATATTGTCATGTGCGTATAACTTCAAACCCAAAGCGAGGCTCACTAAAGAAGAGGTGGCACTGCTGCAGAATCTGGACAATTGTCGGTCTGATCTCGTAAAATATACCTCCGCACTTCATGGAATGTCCACAAAGCAGCGGATGGTAATGTTCAATCAGATTCCGTTCATGGTCGGCTGGCTCGGAGAACTTTCCAATGTTGCCGAAGGCATCTGCCAATTCCTGGAAGCCGTAAAGGAGAAAAACAGAATTCCGTCCAACCCTCAATCCGAAGAAAAATGATTGCAAAAGCCAAAGCCATATCTTACGGAATCAATGACCTTCGTTATATTACTGGCGAATCAAAGCACAAGAAGCATCCGGAAAAAATATATCGGGTATTGGACAATCTGTTGCCCCCGGAACTGGACGCTATGGGGATATGGAACTCCATGCAGTTGACCCTTTCCCAGCATCGGCCGATAAAGAATTCCATAATCAGAATAGAGTTGAGTCCATCGCCTGAGCATACCAGTTTCTATGACATTGAGGACTGGCAAAAGCTATGGCACGAATTTGCCGAAGAGTTCGACAAACAAACGATTACCGGCAAGGACGGGAAAGTCCGTTCCAGCCCGACCAATCTGGCCAACAGCAAATACACGGTTTACCTGCACATGGAATCCAAAGGGAAAGTTCCCCATCTCCATGCTGCAATTTGCCGTTTTGATGAAAACGGGAACATCAACAATGACCATAACATTCATCTTCGGGCACAACGTGCAGCCGAGCGAGTTGCAGTGAAACGTGGCTGGAAGACTGCGGAAGAAATCCGAAGTCGCAACATTCCGGAAGTAAGCAGAGAGTGCATGGAGGTATTGAGAACCATGCCATCGTGGTCATGGGAAGAATACAAGAAGGCACTTGCCCGGAGAGGCTATTCCGTATATAAACGGAAAGACAAGAAAGATGTTCTCCGTGGATATGCGATCCTCAAAGGAAATACCAAATACAAGGCTTCTGAATTGGGAGTGGCCCGTAACCTGATGATTTCAAAACTCCCCCGTACCTGGCAAAAGCTCCACTACCGGGAGAGACTTGCCGCTCAGGTCAATACCTCTCAAATCCATAGGCCGGAACCTGTTCAAAGACCGGCAGTCGATATAGACTATACTCATTATCGTTCCGGCTCGGTGTCCTACACGCTTTCTTCCCATAACGGAACGGAACAGCGTTTCTATATCCCGGAGCGGGTATTTGACTATTTCAATGAAGAGTTCGACTACCGGGAAGTTGCCAACAGCAGCGAGCTGACAGACATAGCCGTAGCTATCTTTGTCGGTATGCTTGATACGCCCGCCGTATCTGCCGGAGGTGGTGGCGGAGGTTCGCAAAGCGATCTTCCCTGGCGGGACAAGGACGATGACGACCTGCAATGGGCCCGCCGTTGTGCACGTGCTGCTACCCTCCTATTGGGCAAGAAACCGAGAACAGGATTAAGGCGATAAAGTCATGGAACAAGCATACAAAAAGCGGTCGCACGAGGCGACCGCTAATAGTCCGCCAGGATTGTCGGATATGGGGGAATTTTATTTTATAAATCTGGAAAAT
>CANQSM010000141.1 GCA_947626525.1 uncultured Phocaeicola sp.
TTCTTTGTAAAGTTACAAAATATCTATCATATTGGCAAATAATTAGTTGACTAAATTCTGAATATCCCTATGTATATTATGAGGATTGCTATAAGGGCTATTACAATAGGGTATAGTTTAAGTATGGTTTCTCTGTTGAGAGAAAAATCAATGCGGCCGATAGTCCTTAAAGGATACAATAAAATATTTACACAGATGAATAGTAATATATACGGGATAATTGATAAGTCTGTGTTATGAGGCAAATTTGAAAATCGCAGTTCGTATATTCCAGTTGCCACAATAAAGACCGATGCGCCTGAGAAAACGCAAAAATACAACCAAAAATAATAATATAATGAAGAAGGATATTTCTTCCGGACATATAGTGTTTTGCATAAATACATCAAGAAATTGAGAAATATTATTATGGTCATAATTACGAAGTGTGGGTATTACTTAGTTGAACTCAAATGCATTTTTATTGTAATAGTTGTCACGAAGTCTTTATTAAAGCGCAAGCTTGGAAATTGTGCCATCCTGATATTTGCCCATTGGCTATACGATTCTAAGTAAGCATCTTATTTGCCCCGAAAATTTTTTGTGCGTTCACAGATGTTTCCATTTATGTTGTATATTTAGATTATACACTTAACTGTGTCGTTTTTATGTTATTTGCGTTAAGTGCCTCCAAGAATTTCTGGTAGGCTTCCTCGCTTGGCGTATAATCCTTGAAGTCCATTCCCAGTTTTTGGTATTTTGACTGGGAAAGACCATGGCACTTTATCAATTCCAAGGTGTTTACTTCCAAGGAAGCCAGAGCAGTCAAAGCCTCGTCCACCTTGAGCGATTCCACGTACACCAACCTAAAGCATATGTCCTTCGCACTCGCTCGAAGGATTTCCAGGTTTCTCCTCATGATGCCAAGATAGTCCTCTCGATAGTTCTCCTTTTGTAATTTCAGGTCCACTATCCACTCGTCGATGAATGGCAACAACAATTTTACTCTGTCCATGCCTTTGTCGTATAAGGTGGTCTCCATTGCGATGGAAACGCCCTCCTGCCTGATAATATCCAAAAAAGGGATCAACTCCTTTGCCTGCAACAAGGGTTCCCCTCCCGATAGGGTAATACCTCCTCCACTGGAGATGAAAAGGCTTTTGTCTTGGAGCACCTCTTGAGCGAGCTTCCTCACATCCATTGCCGTCAAGGTTGTGGGGGTACATACTCCTACGGGACATGAGGAAAGAGGACGCTGACCACCATTGCGCTCGCAACCGTCACACAGGGGAGAGGAGATCCCTGTCAGGCGCAGGCATCTTCCGTTATCCACGAAGAAATCTCCGCTACCCTTTTGAGTTTCCGGGTTGCAGCACCATGGACAGGAGAAGGGGCATCCTTTTAGGAATATGGTCGTCCTCACTCCATGCCCATCATACACGCAGCCTCTCTGGATAGAAGTGATTTCAAGCAGTCTCATACGTTTCTGCCCTAGCTATCAAGTTGTCCTTGTATTCCTCGGGAAGGTCATTGAAGTAGGTACTGAAGCCCCACACCCTGACCACCAGCGTGGGGTATTTCTCAGGGTGGGCTTTTGCGTCGATGAGCGTCTTTTTATCCAGTACGTTGAGCTGCAGCTGGAAGACACCCTTGGCGAAAGCGTCCATCAAGATGTCTACGAACTTATCCTGCCTCTTTTGGTAGGCCGATGGCAGGATGAAGTCAACCACGTTCCCGTTGAGGCAGTTGGCGGGATAGTCTATGGAGCTGGCGAAATCCATCACCTCGCTGATGTCAATCGAAGAGGAGATAGGCGAGATATGTACGGCGAACGGCTCACCTGCTTTCCTTCCGTCCAGCGTGGCAGGAAAACTCCTTGCTTGCTCTATGTAATTCGGAGAACTGAGGCCAAATTTAACGGGATTACCATTCGCAGTAACCTTCCCAATGCCTTCACTGACAACCTCTATGATGTCGTCTGTCAATGCCAGCACTTCTTGTGAGGCCTTTCCGAACTTGCGGTCTTGGTTGCCACCAAACAGTTGCCGCAGATCCTCGTGTTCCTCATAATTACGTTTTATGATGTCACGGCAATCATCCAGCGACACAATACGTTTGTCGTAGACATATTCCTTGATGTTGATGATGGAATTTATCAGGTTGGGTAGGCCTAGGAGCTGCGCTCCCTGGTACATGTACTTGCTTCCCCCGTGGGAGAAGTCCTTTCCCTTTTCCAGGCATTCCGTCATGAACATGGACATCAGAGGGGAGTGGTCGTACTCCTTGTCCTTTATGATTTTTTGTGCCTCCTGAACCAGGCCTTTTTTCACGTCAACCAGCAAGGCCTCAAAAGTGGGATAGTCCTTGCCGGAACGGATGGCCGCATTCAATGGCTCGCAAGCGAGAATGCTCAAGAACGGGTTGTTCTGGTCTGAAGACTTGCCGATGATGAGCGGTTCCCAGCAGGCGGAAGTGCCTACGTTCCACACATCTTCTTTGTCATAACCGAACTCCACCATGTTGCGCATGATGAGCGTCTCGTTCATGAGGAGCGGAGAGCCACAGCCGTTCATGATGCACCTGAGGGCTTCCTTCCAGGTCTCCTTGGGCGTGCTGGCATTGACTCTCAATATCACCTTGGGGTCAGGTATCCGCATCTCGGTAAACACCTCCAGGAAGAGGTGGGTCAGTTCATTGTCTACCGTGACCCCATCCTTGTCAACGCCACCTAACAGAATATACTGCCCAGTGTCACCTATCAATGTTACGCTCTTGAATGGGGTCTGGCTTCCCAGGATATGGCAAAAGTCCATGAGCATCTGTTTGGCTTTTTCCCTGTCAATGACGCCTCGCTTCACGTCATTCCTGTAGTACGGATACAAGATGAGGTCAAGCCTGCCTAGACCGTTATGAAAATGACCAGCTTGCCAGAAGAGCGCATTGTAGAACAACAACTTCTGCAAAGCCTCGTCAAGGGTGTCGCAGTCCCTGTGAAGGATATCAGGGAACAGCAAGGCCATGCGGCGGTAACGTCCGTCCCTGTATTCCCCTCTTGACATGTGTCCTGCCTTTCGTTCAATGCCGTTGATGGTCAATAGCATGGTTTCGCGGAACTCACTTTGTGCACATCGTTCCAACCGTTCCTTAATTTTATCCAGGTCACTCTTGATGATCAACCCATAATCAGGTGTGATGCTTGCCAGAGGGGCTGTTCCTTGCGGGGGGATTCTTTTCCTGAACGGGTCGAAAGGGTACAGGTAATTGTCTCTTGCCCGGACTTCCGCCTTGCATGACATTTTATTGAACAGTCTGGCGGAAGAGGGAGACCCGGGCCTTTTGTCCACATACAGCTTGATCCGGAACATGCAACCCCAAAATGGCAGATTGAGAAACTTATGCATCCTATTGCATTCCCGCCGCCACATTCTCAACCTGTATGAAATCACAAGCTTCAATGCCTTTTTAATGGTATTCTTTATCATTTTTTTCTTATTTTTGATATTGTCAACTCATATATCATAAAAAACATGCTGTTTCCAAGCATTCTTTGGGATAGCGCATACACAAGCATGCAAGACGGGACACAAACGATAATGAAGTTCCAGCCGGAAAAAGCCAGTGAACAGGCATGGGCAACAGGCACAAACAGCAGCGCCCCTATGGCCGCCTTGTATGAATCTGAAAATTCCAGAATCCGGACCTGCGTATGTTTACGGACAAAGAACTCATTGGTTGCCAATATCACTGTCTCTGCCGTCACGGACGCGAAAGCCGCGCCCGCCGCTCCATAATCCGGTATCAACACGCTATTGAGCAGGAAGTTTACAATCGCTCCCGCAGTCACGCTTGTCAGGAATTGTCTGTCTTTTGCCAGACCCGTAAGAATCTGGACCCCGTTCAGGTTATTCAGCCCTATGGCAGCCAAAAGGCCCGCGCCTATCTGCATGGGCAGTATGGATCCATGGAACCGGGCGCCAAAAAACAGGGGGACAAAGACCGGGGCTACCATGATAACCCCCACCATCAACGGGAAAGCCAGAAAAGTGACGATGCCCAATGATTTGGCCATCAACAGGTTTATTTGGCGGAAGTCGCCAGACTTCATGTAAACGGACATCTTTGGCAACGCCACGGTGGACAATGCGGTGGCTATGGGGAGCAATGCCCTGACCACGTGCATGGCACTGTTATAGTAACCGGTTTCCTCATAAGACGACAGAAATCCGAGCATCAGCGTGTCTAACATGGCATATACACTGATGGCGACGGATGAGGCGAACAAGATGGATACAGGTTTGACATGACTCCCGATGCCCTTTAGGGTGAATCGGGGACGGACGCCCAATCCAAGAAGCCTCACGTAGTTCCACACCTCATTGGCTATCGTGGCGAACAGGTTGAGCGCAACGTAGTTCACAAGGTCGTCCTTGTCCCTCACCGCTACGAAAAGCAGGATCACACTCACGGTCTTGATGATCAGCGAGCGGAAAGTGATATAGCCAAACTCCTCACGTCCGCTGAAAAACCACTCTATCTTGAATGGAGAAATATAGAGCGAGACGCCTGCGATGAGGAAAAGAACCGCCTGTTCGTTAAGCTGTTCGAAGGCGAATACTGACATCACGTAAAACGCGGACACCAGCAATGTGGTGATTATTTCAATGGAAATCATTTGCGACACAAAGATTCCACATGCCTTCACATCGTCCCGCCTTTTCGCTATTTCCCTTATGCCGTAAGTGGGAATACCCAGTACGGCAAACAGGGCGAAGTAGGAAGAGTAGGTGTTCACGAAATTAAAAATACCCACTCCGTCCGGGTCAAGTATACGTGCCACATAGGGTGCCGTAATCAGAGGAAACAGCACTTTGGACATTTGCAGGGATAAGTTGTATAGGAAATTACGCTTGATGGAAGCCATAAACAATATCCTTTGTTTTCCTCGGATTCTGTCAATTTTCCGGTAATTATTTCTCGGATTTCGTCAAATCCGCGGCGATTATTAAGAAGTTAGAGAAGCTAAAGCCGATGCATTGACTATTCTAAACGCTCAACACTCGTCCCTAAACACTAAACGCTCACCCTCATCCCTTAATTTCCTCGGCTTCTTAACTTCCGGGAGCTATATGCGAAACTTAAATAAAATAGTGCTTATTTTTAGTGATTGAACAGATTGATGATCCATTCGGCAATGACATTCCATTTGTCAACAAGAATGGTCAGCAGGCATCCGATAATTGCGCTAAGCACGCAATAACCAATCTGTGCCTTTACCTGTTTTCTTGCATATTGGGAAGCGTTGGTTAGTCCGGCAGTATTATCCTCAATGAGTTTCATGACATCCTCAAACGCAAGAACAGCCTCCTGATATGCTTCATATGCTTTTTCTTTCTCCGGAAAAGATTTTGATTCCAAAATCTTCGCTTCCCGTGATTTTGCCTGTGCTGTCTTGTGCTTTTCTTTCAGTTCCGGAAGAAACCGGCCATCGTTTACTACGGCCAGACTGATGTCTTTATATTGTTCGTAAAACATTTTTATATCGCCCTCATAACTGACGAGCAACAGCTTGTAGCAGTCAAGCATGGCTCTCGTAAGGTGTCCTTTTGCCTTTCCTATTTCGGCAGTACATTCGGTTGCCGACAGTGTGGAGAAACACCGCGAGACATGGTCATTCACCGCCCGCAATTCATTGAGAATTGGTCCGGGGAACTCTAAGAGTTTCGTCTCCACAAAAGCCAACAAGGGCTTTAATGAATCAGTATATTGGCTATACAGGGAATATAATTCCGATTCTGTTTCAGCGGAGAGGCGGGATGACATGGGGTTATTTCTTTATGCTGAATGTGGTATCAAACAGTCCGTCAATATCTCTCGTTATCTTTCCAAGTGCGAGAAGCATATTGCCGCGATAAGACAGATTTCGCGCTGTCGCCCCTATGTCAAACTTGCGACCGGCACGCTTCTCGATATGGCACACCACGCTGTCGGAACTTTGGCTCCTGATCTCATCTATAGGCATACCAACTTTCGACTCTATAAGCCTGTTGAATTTCAGAGATGTTGCTGTCTTTTTCATATCTTCCAAAAATTGTTCGCAAAGATAATTGTTTAATCGCTATTCTGCAAATTATCAGGTGTTATATGTGAAATTTGCAGGAGTTAAGAAGTTAGAGAAGTTAAGTAAGCACTCAATTTAAGGCACACGTCCGATTTAAAGCACTTCCCATTTTGCAAAAAAGGCGTTTACTTCCGCTTTGGTAGCGTTACCGCCCGATTCCGATAGAAGAAGTTCCTCTGCAAACTCTTCCTCGCTATAAATTCCGGGCATTTCTTTCTTCTCATATAAAATATCCAGACATTCCTGCAGCTTCTCCTCGTCCTCGGTGCCATTGATGACATGTATCAGTTTGTCTTTCAATGTTTGAAGAGCGGAAGTATTGTATGCGACAGCAGGTTCTGAGACTTTCATGGGTATATTCCTTTCTGTATATGTTTCCACAAAAAAACTCTTTTATTTGAAACGGGCAAATATTTTTATGGTTTTCGCAAGATGATTACCACACCTTCCAATTTGTTCTTTTAAATCTTTTTGTCTTGACATATATAGGGAACAACATAACAAAACTGTAAAGCATCTTAGGAAACCATTGCGGAATGTGTGAAGTAAAACAGTAAATAAACACCCCTTTTCAGGCAAGTTAACTTCATGTGCCAACGAAGTTAACTTCAAGTGCCGATGAAGTTAGCTGCATGTGCCGATGCAGTTAGCTGCATATGCCAACGCACATAGCTGCATTGCCACTTGCAGCTATCTGCGTGAAAAAGTCCGGTATCATGTCATGTTTCAAAGCGTCGGGAATGTCAACATGGCCGCCGGAACGCTTCAGGCCACCTTGCGGTATTCCACACCGGTAAGGAGGACGCTCATCAACAGCTTCTCCCGGTCG
>CANQSM010000142.1 GCA_947626525.1 uncultured Phocaeicola sp.
CGGCCATGCGGACATTCCCGACTTTGATACCGGACTTTTTTACGCAGATAGCTGCAAGTGGCAATGCAGCTATGTGCGTTGGCCAATGCAGCTAACTGCATTGGCACATGCAGCTAACTTCATTGGCATTTGAAGTTAACTTCGTTGGCGCATGAAGTTAACTTGCCTGAAAAGGGGTGTTTATTTACTGCTATGCTTCACATATTCTGCAATGTCTTCCTAAGATGCTTTACAATTTTGTTCTGTTGTTCCTAATTTCAATAACAATCAGGCTTTTGATGGACGGGAATGGGAATTATGACATCTCGTTCCTGTGTCAACGGCTGTATGACATATTTATAAATCATTGAATTTTAAAATACTCAAAAGCTCATCTTCTTGATTCTTAAGAGGGGACACTGTTGAGTGATTACTATGTGCCCTTTCAAAGGGAATACCCTGAATTGAGTTTTTACGAAAATATGGTAACAGTGACAGGAGACAACAAACGAATTGCCAAGAATACATTCTTTTTATATGTACGGATGCTTGTAACTTTTGGAGTCAGCCTATTTACCGTAAGAGTTGTATTACAGACATTAGGAGTAGAAGATTACGGAATATATAATGTGGTCGCCGGTTTTGTTACTTCGTTTTCTTTTATAGCGAATACAACTTCAAGTGCTGTCCAACGTTTTTTATCTTATTGTATCGGACAAAATAATTGGGATGATTATCATAATTATTTCGTGGGAAGTTTCTTCCTATTTTGTGGCTTAGCTTTAATAGCCTTTTTGTTTTTAGAAACTTTGGGACTATGGTTCCTGCATGAAAAAATGGTTATCCCCGTAGAAAGAATTGAAGCTGCAAATTGGATATTTCATGGCACTATGGCGGTTCTCTTTTTTTTATTTCTTTCAATTCCATATAATGCCGTTATCGTTTCGAATGAGAAAATGAATTTTTTTGCCTATTTAAGCATATCAGACGTTTTATTAAAGCTTTTCATTATTTATCTTTTAAAGGTGCTTCCGTTTGACCACTTGAAAACTTATTCTGTATTGCTCGCTTGTACAGGATTGATAAACTTCATGTTATATAGATATCTTGCAATGCGCATTTGTAAGGAAGTACGATTGTCGTTAAAACTAAGATATTCTTATATACGCCATTTGTTAGGCTTTTCATGTTGGAATCTGATAGGTTCATTGGCTGGAATTTGCAGGAACCATGGCATTAATATTTTGCAGAACCTCTATTTTGGTCCTATCTACAATGCGGCTTGCGGAATATCTTTTCAGATATATAATGCAATAAACGGCTTTGCTTATAACTTTATTACAGCGGCAAATCCTCAAATTATTCAACTATATGCGAAAGGTGAAAACGCAGCATTGGCTTTATTGGTTGAACGATGTTCCAAGATGTCATTTTCTTTGCTTTCACTAATAACTTTTCCATTTCTGATACTGATGCCTTATGTATTGGATTTGTGGTTAGGAAATATTCCTTCTATAACGGTATTGTTTGCCCGATTGATATTGATAAATATGCTTATTGAATGTGTTTCAATGCCTTTAATGACATTGGCGCAAGCAACAGGGCATATAAAGCCTTATCAACTGCTTGTTGGAAGCATATTGATTCTAAATCTGCCTATAGCTTGGCTTTTATTGAATTTCTTTCATGCCGAAGCGTTTAGTGCTTTTATTACATTGATAGTGATTAATATAGTAGCCTTGGGATGCAGGCTGCTTGTCCTGAAACAGACTGCTCAATTAAACATCAAACGGTTTTTTAAGAATGTTTTGACAAGGTGGATTTTCCTTTTACTGTTATGCATTATTGGACTGTGGCTGTCACTTGATAGTAGTATGGAATCTTCATTTGTAATATCATGCATATTTACATTTATAGTCATTCCTTCCGTTATACTGTTTGTGGTTTTTGATAAATCCGAGAGAAATAAAATCATGGCTTATATCAAACAAAAATGAAAAACTTATTATTTATCGGCGATTTACGTACAGCCAATAATTACGGAGCGATTGCAACGACCGAGGCATTGATTAAGTTGATTGCAAATGAGCATTACGAGGTAGATGTCAAATACATTGACTTTCGAAGTTTATATAATCCGACCCCTGTTGACGGTTTTTCAGACATATCTGTAAAAAGGAAGCTGTCAATTAAAAAGGAAATAGCTTCCCGTCTTCCCCATAATGTAAAAAAAGGGATAAAGGGAATTTTTAAATACTTCTCTTGCGCAAAGAGGCCTGTTGAAGACTTTTGCCCATATAAATACAGTCAATACGAAAAGTATTATGAACAGATGCGAGCCGGCTTAAGGTTGCAATTTGAAAAGAATATGTTGGAATGGGCGGATATAGTTTACATCAATGGAGAAGGCAATATCGTGAATGGAACAGACAAATACGGGAAATACCGTATGGGAGCACGATATATCTTGTTTATGGCTTGGGTGAGCAAGGTTAAATATAAACATCCTACATTGATTGTAAACCATACAGTTGATCCGAACAACTACAATGCTTTCGATATGATTGAACATATTTATCCTCAATTAGATAAAATATATGTAAGAGAAACATTGTCATTACATTTATTGCACCAACATGGCATACAAAACAGTATGTTTGTTCCAGATGCATTATGGACTTATCAGCCTGTCACGGATTGGCGGCCTTCGAATGTACTTAAGGAAGAAATTGATTTTTCCAAGCCTTATTTGTGTATAGGAGACTCTTCCGGTATAAGCAACGCATATAGCAAAGTCAAATGGGATGTTTGTCAGGTGCTCGGAGAAATAATTGACAGATTGCGAGGAATAGTTCCCCAAGTAATTTTTGTAGATGGATATTATGGTGGCAATGAAGATATAAATAAGCTGGTAGACAGAAAACATATCGGAAGGGTGAATTTAGCCAACTGCAGTTATCATGATTTATATTATGTTTTGAAAGGTGCCACACTTTTTATCTCAGGCAGATGGCATGCCTCCATCTTAAGTACCATAGCCAACACTCCCATATTATTATGGGGTTCAGATAGCCATAAAACCAAATCGCTCTATACCCTGTTGGACTACAACTATCGTTTTTTTGAGGTCTCAACATTACCTGCCAATATTGACGAGTTGATAGAAACCGCTCAAAAAATAATGAATGATGCTTCTATGATTAAAACCACTATGGCAAATTACAGTGAGAAATATGCCCGATTAGCAGTGGAAAATGCAAAAGTCCTGAAAAACTATGTCTGATAAGAGTCGCAATATAAAGAATGTAGTAAAGTTTCATCTATGCTGTAGTTGTGGATTATGCTCGAACTATTGTAGGCATCATGCAATTACATATAGAATTAATGCTTTAGGATTTTACGAACCGATAATAGATGATAAAAAATGCATCAATTGTGGAATCTGTTTAAAGTCATGTCCGGGCATAAATGATTTGAAAGATTATACAAATAAAGAAAGTCGGTATTTTTATGGATATTCAACGGACGATGAAATGCATCTAAATGCTTCTTCCGGAGGAATCGTTACCGAATTATTATGCTATTTGATTTCAAACAAAATTGTTGACTATGTTACCTGCGTCACAACAAGAACCGGTGAACAGCTTCCTATGCAAATTGTAACAAATGATATAGAAATCATTAAAGAATGCAGGACATCAAAATATTGCCCCGTTCAATGGAAAGGCATAATAGAAAAAATTGAGCAAGTTGAAGGCTCTATAGCGATTGTAGCTTTACCATGTCAAATAAATTCATTGAAAAATTATTTCAAGAAGAGAAAAGTCTCTAAAAAAATTAAATTCTTTTTTTCGTTGATGTGCAATCACATGCCATCGTTAAAAGCAGCTGAATATATAGTTAAAGGATACAATAAGAAAGCTGTCTTAAAAAAGGTCATAAACAGGGGAGGAGGTTTCCCCGGTTATATGACATATGAAATACAAGATAGTGGAGGATCGGTCTGTTTTCGCACTCCGTTCCGAAAGATTTGGGCTGCCGGTTATGGTAGGTATTTCAAAAATAGGCGATGCATATTATGTAATGATCCTTTTGCAAAAAGTGCAGATGCCACTTTTGGAGACTCCTATTTTCTACAAAACACAGATAAAAAAGGAACGACATTTTGTATCGTTCGGAACCTAAAAGTTACCGACATCCTAATGGCTATGCAAAAAGGAAGATGTATAGAGCTTCAAGAGGGACCTGACGAAAAAGCAATACGTAAGACGTATGAAGTTCTTTTTGATAGAGAAATGACTTTCTTGCAGAAAAACAAATGCTTGCAAATCTTACATCAGAAAACTATTGTTCCAATAAATTCTTTTGTAAAACTGGATTTTCGTTATGCATGCCATTTTTATAAAGATATGTTCATCGCTCAATTAGGTAAATATCAATGGCTGTGGCCATATCTGTCTGAAAAGAATAAATTAATGAATCTTATTATAATAAATAAAAATGAACGCTCCCAAAATCATAGCCGAAATCGGCTGTAACCACAAGGGTGACATGGCAATCGCCAAAGAGATGATTATGACCGCAGCCACTTATTGCAAGGTGGATGTTGTCAAGTTCCAGAAACGGTGCAACAGAGAGTTGCTTACCCCAGAGGAATACAACGCCCCGCATCCTCATCCGGAGAATTCCTACGGAAAGACATACGGGGAGCACCGGGAATTCCTGGAGTTCAACCTTGACCAGCACCGCCAGCTGCAGGAGTGGTGCAACGAGTTCGGCGTGGAATACTCCACTTCGGTATGGGACGTCACTTCGGCAAGGGAAATCTGCACCCTGCATCCGAATCTCATAAAAGTGCCATCCGCCTGTAACCTGAACAAAGGTCTGCTTGAATATCTGTGCGACAACTTCGGAGGCGAAATCCATTTGTCCTTCGGCATGACCACCCGTGACGAGGAAGAACGGGTTATCCGGTTCTTCGAATCCAAAGGCCGCAACAAGGATTTGGTCATTTATGACTGCACATCGGGCTATCCCGTACCTTTCGAGGATATCTGCCTGCTCGAAATCACGCGTTTGCGTGAACTGTATGCGGACCGTGTAAAGGCTGTCGGTTTCTCCGGTCATCATTTGGGCATAGCGGTAGATTCGGCAGCCGTGGCCTTAGGCGCGGAATGGATAGAACGCCATTATACGCTCGACCGAACCTGGAAAGGGACTGACCATGCGGCTTCCCTGGAACCGGACGGTGTGCGTAAACTGGCGCGCGATTGCCGGGCTGTGGCAAAAGCGTTGGCTTACAAGAAAGAGGATATCCTCGATATTGAAAAGGTACAAAGGGATAAACTGAAAAAGCATCAGGTGAAATGGTAATCGCGTTCATACCCGTAAGGGGTGGCAGCAAGTCCATCCCCCTTAAGAACATCAAGCCGTTCTGCGGAAAACCCTTGGTCTGCTGGAACATCGAGGCGTTAGAGAACTGTCCCGAGGTGGACGGGATAATCGTAGCCACCGATTCGGACAGGATAGAAGAAACGGTGACTTCCCGGCCTTACAAGAAGACAAAAGTGTACCGGCGTTCCGCTGAGAACGCTTGCGACACGGCAAGTACGGAAAGCGTGATGCTGGAATATATCCGTTACGCGCGACTTCCCGCTGATGATATTTTCATGTTGGTGCAGGCCACCTCCCCGTTGACCGAAACGGTCCACTTTACGGAGGCACTGACGATGTATGGGAAAGGCGGATACGATTCCATCCTGACCTGCGTACGGAACCGCCGTTTTTTCTGGAATGAGGACGGCACGAGCATGAACTACGACTACAGGAACCGCCCCCGGAGGCAGGACTTTTCAGGGGTGTTGATGGAGAACGGCGCATTCTATATAAATAAGGTAAGGAATATCCTTGAGTCGGGCAACCGCCTGAGCGGACATATCGGCGTTTATGAGATGCCGGAATATACGGCAACAGAGATTGACGAGCCGGATGACTGGATTGTATTGGAGAACCTGATGCGCAGGCATGTCTTATTCAAATGCAAAGAAACGGAGAAGCGAATCAAACTTTTCTTGTGCGATGTGGACGGGACGTTGACGGACGGAGGCATGTATTATTCCGAAAACGGGGACGAGATGAAGAGGTTCAACACCCGTGACGGCATGGGCTTCCGGTTGCTTCGTGAGGCCGGCATAAAGACCGGTATCATTACTTCCGAAGATACCAGGATTGTGGAAAACCGTGCCAAGAAACTGAAAGTGGATTTCCTGTATCAAGGGGTACGTGCCGGAGGGAAGCTGGCAGCGGCCAAAGAGATATGCGGTCGGCTTGGCATCACATTGGATGAGGTGGCTTATATCGGTGATGACATAAATTGCGTTGAATTGCTGGAGGCGGTTGGTTTGAAAGGTTGTCCGGCTGATGCCTGCGAGGAGGTGAAATCTATAGTCGGTATCCATGTGATGACAAAAAAAGGCGGAGAAGGGTGCGTGAGAGAATTTGTGCAAAAAATAATTTGAAAAAATATACTACGATTTAAAAACGTTGGACAGCAGCACTTACGACCTGATTATATGGGAAAATGCCGTTTGTTCTTCTTGAAACGCCATTTGAATATGGCACGATTATGTGTCTCATGGTGAAATGCGTTGTGTCAACAACGGAATATGGGCTTACAATAAATTGTTTATATTAAAATTGTAAGCACTCAAATTAGGGCTCTAAAAAATTATAAATAGCTTTGCTGCGAACATAAAACTCAAAAATCATGTATAG
>CANQSM010000143.1 GCA_947626525.1 uncultured Phocaeicola sp.
GTACGTATTTCGAATACGCACATCTTCCCAGAGTTATAAAGTGCTAAAAAGGGGGGGGCTGAAATGCCTATAATGAACAACAGGGAGAATTACCTTGCTCCCATGAACTGATCAGCCCGAGTTCCCAAGGACCTACTGAAAAGATCTCTTACTGAAGAGCATACGTTCTCCCACGCTATATCCCATATGAATTGGTTTTCATTTGCCCGGGATTCTTCATAAAAGAATTTCCAGGAGGGGTCGAAGCTTGGGTGTAACACGCAATCGATTGGCAGTTTCGGTGAGGCACGAAATGTCGCGCAAAGATGAAAGAAGATAGCGTCGAATACCCTCATGGATAGTGTGTTTATCAACGTGGTTGACGGGGCGGAGCGTATCACAGATGGTTCGCTCACGACTATAGACGCGTACCGTGTTGCCGCCCGGTGTGGCGCAAGTGCAAATGTCTGCCTCATACCAGTCTCTCTTGATTTGGTGACACAGAATCTCCGCAGTTTTTACAGCCGTCAGATTGTAGCCGAACGGGAAGAACATTTCGTAGCTTTGAGGAGTGCGATCGGCCAAATCCCACAAGTAAAGAGCAGTCCGTAATCCATATATGCCGCGTGAAAAACGGACTTGTTGGGCATACAGCTCATCCTCCCACGCATCCGGCAAATTGTAGAGCCCGCGTGTCCGTCGCACCAGTTCCCCCTTTTTGACCAAGTAGGATAAGTGCCCACGCGATATTCCACGTTGCGTCACCTCTTCCGTGGTTATCATCCCATTCTTTATGAACTCAATGACTTTCATATCTCCCTCTGCTTATATTGTCGTCTATGCTCAATAAAATACAATAATAAAGCGCCAATGACAAAAAATCTTCTCATGTCCAGATATAAAATGGAAACACGTAATATCGGTCAATCCGCGCCGTCGGCGCATCGTCGTTCACCTGTCCTGCTTTGCAGTCACAACCTCATGCAAATAGGTGGTGGCGTTGGGAAGAGTTCGCCGTAGATAAGCGTACCATGTTGGCCAAGAAAAATAGCTGCTACAATGTTTGATAAACACGAGAGGAAGACGATAATTCCCCAAATTGACCGCACCCACACGGGGATAAACTCGTGATGCGATAGCTGCTTGCCTCTTCACAGGGGCGTAGGAGATTCCCAGTTTCTGCATTTGTCCATCAAACGACTTAGAAGCGGTAACGCCGCTGAACAAACAAACATCCGGCTTGAGCACCTTCACTACATCGATACAGTGCCCCCAGCCATCGATGAAGTCATTCCAGTTGGGACGCTCTTTGCTTGGGTACATTGTGCGTTGGATGAAATTGTAGAAGGCAACGTGTTCCCAGAAATCTTCGCGGTTTTCGTTCCCCATGCTTTTTATCCCGGTGAGGACTCGTTCCAGATTATTATATTGAGGAACGGTATATGGATCGTCAGTTATCCGACTCTCCCAGACGATAAGCCGCGTAGAAAACTCACGATTGAAGAGTGCTAAATTGTTTTCCGAATTCGCATAATGCGATTCAGCAACGATAAGCACCTTTGTTGTCGCTTTTCTGTAACTTTTTCCAATCCATGGAAGCCGCACCAAACATTTCGCCATCGCGGGCTCTAATTCCTCGTCATAGGTCAAATCGCAATGATTTTTAACGTCCTTATTGTACTTTTTTTCATATCCATCAACGTATTCTTTGGAATCCTTACAGGACTTTTCGCAAGAGGTCATAATGTGGAGAGTGTGTAAATTATTGACATTCAAGCCTATAAATGCCAAGAATAACCTAATCGGGATTGTACTGGAGCTAACACGCCTACGCAAGCGCATTTTTTTGGCCTTCTTTAAATTATGAGAACAAAGTTAAAATGTGGAGACGATATCTATGTATATGCCACAGGCAGAGGATAAAAGCCTACAGACTCGTCTCTCGAGCTGTTGAGCTTGTCCAAGCTGTGCAGAAGGCAATCATGTCTCTCCCGAATTCTGTATGGTACTCACAGCCGTGGGAGATTATGCCTACCGTAGACCCACCGACGGGACGGCGTATTTGTGGTGCCTATTGGTGCCCTAGAGTTGTGAGGCGCTCTGCGCATAATTTTTGACTTTTTAGGGAAAGATGTTAGGATAGCCTCATGGATGAGGTTAAAACAGTGTGGGAAGGAGTTCTTGACTCGCTGCGATATTTTCCCCCGCGATACGATGATGGACGCGACGAGGAGGCAATATGATGAAAACCTTATTAGCAATCTTCTAGCGTATTATACTGATTCGCATAACCCGCATGGCTTCGGGACGTTGATTGCATCTGCCTTGTGGCATCTTCATGCACCTGATAGACAGCGCGAATTTGGAAATACGACTGTTGAACGTGAGTATCCCACGAAGGCGGGTAACCGAATAGATCTCGTTATTAGGACTGACGCAGATGTTGTCATCGCTATTGAAAACAAAATATTCAGTGGTCTAAACAATCCGTTGGGTGAATATCGACAAACACTTCGTAGCAGATACCCCGAAAAAGAATTAGTTTGCTTTGTACTTGCACCGGATCTTCGTTCTTGCGAAAGCGGCTACGAGAAATGGCAAGCTGTCACGTATCATTCCCTTTGGAAAGAAGTTCGTGCCTTGTTAGGCACTTACATCTCGACAACTAATCTTTACTGGTTGTCGGGTTTAATTACACTTATCGAACACACAGACAACATCAAAAATATGGCAGAAGACCTCACATTAAACAGTGGCGAAAAATATATGCTGAGCAAACGTTCTGATATCCAGAAAGCCGTGGAGAGTTTCCAAGCTATGCAAAGGAAGATTGCTAATTTTATGGAGCCTCGGTATCAGAAAATAGTTGATGAAATAAAGGAAGAAAAAGTACAAGATGAGAGGGCAGTTCCGGAATGTTGGAGATGGGGGAAAAATTCCCCGTATGGAGGACTACAAGTTTTCCAATTTGAAAAAATAGGTTGTAAAATAGATTTTGGGATAACGGATCTAGGAGTTGTGTTTTGTTTTAAGGCATATAAGGAACTAGGAAATTCCTTTTATAGAGAGATTTGTAACCAACTTTCTGGCTGCGAGGGCTCGGAAAAGTTTAGAGAGATGAATAAAGGCTACTTCCTCCTCCAAGAAGAGATAAAAGAACCCACTTTTACGAAGGAAAGTATGGAGCGACTCGTTTCTCGAGCTGTTGAGCTTGTCAAAGCTGTTCAAACGGCAATCATGTCTCTCCCGATTGAATAAACAGGAGAGGGAAACCGCTCAATCCGCTCCGTCGGCACAGTAGGCTTTGCGGGCGCAGTTCCGGCAGGGCGCACCCATCCATAGGGTGTCAAATTGCTCCACGGCAGCCTGCACAAGTGCGGGGTCGGACGTGAGAACGCCGGCTTCAAAGTTCCGTCGCTTCGCTCCTTTCGCGCCCAGCCCCGCCCCTGTGAAGTTCGCTGAACCGATGTATGCGGCCGTCAGATCGTAGATGATGAGCTTGAAGTGCACGCGCGGACACAGCATCCGCTCAAGCGATTTGATGAGGATGGGGTAGCGATCGAAATCCGCCCGGAAGTTTTCCCCTGGTTCCTTCGCGTGGATGAGACGCACGTTCACCCCACGCTTCAGCAACTTTGCCAGCAACCCCAGCAGCGGCGTGCCATTCTGCATATACACGTCCTTCAAATCCGCCGTCCCGATCCACAGCTCCCTCTTCACACGCTCCATCCGCCGCAGCACCTCCGTGTAGTGCTCCTCATTGCTGATATAGCGGGTCTGTGGTTTGGCGGACATGAGGGAGAAAACCTTAGGGTGCCATCCAATACTTCAGTATGTGAAAATTACAGAATTTTACAGTTATAGGTTTCGGTTAACTTGATTAGCTTTTCAACTATCCCATTTATGTCAGGATTTTCACCTTTTCCTATATCTCGAAGAGGAAAGCTCGTGCAAGAATCCCACCACCACCAGCGGTCTGAATCATTATAAATTTCTGTTTTTTCAGGATGTCTACGAAGACCGAATTCTAAACTTGGATTGTTTGTACTGCCACAGCACATGCAGAGCAGGGCTTTTTCTCCTTCGTCTATGAGTTCTACTTCAATGCCGCAGGAAAGCCATGAACGAGCATAAGTTCTCTCGTCAGTCTGATCTACCTTAACCTGATGACCGGAGTCTAAATTAGCCCATATATGGATTTTGCTTTCTAGATCAGGCGGCAGTTTTTTGGAGGAACTTTCCCTAAGCCCCTTTAAGAAACTTTCCTTAAACTCCTTGAATAGATCTTTTCTTTCATCCTCTTCTGCAAATGAAAAGAAACTCTCTATTTTTAGCTCTGTGTAAAATTCTTCATATAGTTTTTCCAACCTTTTGGCGATGAAGTAAAAAAGTTGGAATGAATTTTTTTTATTATCCCAAATAGATGATGTTGGCGTTTCTGTTAAAAAGCTCCCATTTATTTCGAAGTCTTTGAAAAGATCTCCTGAAGTGTTTATCTCAACATAAGCGGGAAAGTCAGAAAATAGATCATCCTTGTATTCTTGATATTCACTCTTACCTTCTTGGGCTGAATATGGAGCTTCGTCTTGTTTACTGCGATTGATCATGAATGGGATAGGGGCAAGATTGCCAATACAATCTTTCATTTTAGCTGCGTATTTTACGTATTCTCCACTCCCTTTTTCTACCCAAGCTTTTGGAAAGATGTGGTCGTAGTCCCATGGGCGATTTTCTTCATTGTAAGCAGCATCGGCAGGATTGTAATCGTACCTCGTTTCTATGTATTTGCGACATGCATACAGGAGGAATATACATCCGGTTTTACTATGAACATTCCATGTCCTATCAATTCCATTATTATAAAGCGGATCAGACCATGCTTTTTCTAATTTATCTATGGCCATATTTTCTGCAGCTTTGGATATGTTTTCGTATACACGCAGAGGCGGCGGTTGAATTAACCAGTCGTTGTGAAAGCATTTATAGACAAATCTTCGCAAATGATCCGTCTGAATTTCGGTATCTTCAGCAAAATTTTTATAGGCTTGAGAACAGATTATTGAAATCATACTTCTCTTCCTCCTCTTACCTACCTCGGTTGCAAAGCAGACTGACAACATAGAGAAAGCTGCAAGCGTTTGGCAAAATTCCATATTTTCTTCTTTAGCCTTTGTCGAAAGATAAAGAAGCAAAAGGTAGATACTCGTGTATGCTTGATCTCCGTACAGTAAACTGAGAATAAACTTAGGTAGGCCCCATTTACGCGAAATTAAATCTTCTCCTTGAGAAATAGACTTTGCGGAGGATCTCAGTGTGTCAGGATATAAAATCATTTTTTCAAAACGCTCGATTTTCTCCGCAAAATTGTTGATAAATTCCTTGAATTCTCTTTTTTGGGACAATTCAAAGACATCTTTACGTTTAATATCGTTTCTCCATTCTTTTTGATAGACTGCGAAATAAAAGCGCATGGAGATAGTAGCGAGTCGCGCAGGGCGCATCCGATTCTCCGCAATCTTATCAATCTGTACCAACTCCGGCACAATAGATTTCAGAATAGAATAGTTTATATCTTCCTGAGAAGGTAGAGTTCCGGAGCGATTCAAGCGTGAAAAAAAGACGGCGATGTCTGAATCTGCTGTTTGGTCGTTTTCATCATCTTTCTTTAGATTAAAAGTTTCCGGAACGATGGACACAACGACTTTTGAAGTATGTGCGACTCTCAACCCTTCATTGATATAATTTTTTAAGTTGCATTCTAGTTTTTCCCGTTTATTACTATCCTTTATTTCCTTGCAAAAATGCTTGTACCACGGAGGTTCCTTGCAAAAATACTCGTGCCACCGGTCACTTTCCTTGCAAAATTGCTTACTAGGCTCAGTAATACTTTCCATAGTAATACCTTGGTTTTTCTCCCGAAGATGCCAGAGAAAAGCAAGAGGAACGGGAAGTCCTGCTTTCACAGGCCACATCTCTTGTGGAGTCGGTTTCTCTTTTACCGGATCACCCCCGAAGTTAATCTCCTCTAAGGCCCTGCTACGATCTGCTGCATCGAGCAATTTATTTCTTGTTTCGCTTTCTCCGTCATTTATTCGGTACCCCCAAGGTTGTCCCGGTGTCGTTAGGTAAAGAAAAAATTTTCGACTACAAGATTGGACAGATCCAAATTCTGGCAACAAATCAAGCCACAGAAGACTGCTCGGTTCTTCGGCAAACAGGAATTGTGTTTTTATGCCTAAAGAGATCGCATGGAATCTTTGCTGACCATCAAAGATTCCATGAGTCGCATTTGTATTGCCCTGTTTATAGGATGAGTTCTCTTTATATCCAATGAGTGTGATAGTTCCGATGGGAATCCCGCGCATAAGTGAATCCCAAAGAACTTCTATTTGTGCGGGATTCCATACCAATCCCCGTTGGAAAGGAGGAATATCCAAGATATATGATCCTTCGTCAGTCTCGATTCTATGTTCTTCTCCGTCGCTTTGAAGCTGTGGAAGTTTTCGATCTGAGAGTGCTTCTAAACTACAAAGTATTTGTCCCTCATTGCTGATATAGCGGGTCTGTAAATCGCCTGTCGGTTTTTTAAGCTCGCTGCTCATAATTCCTGGATGCGTTATCTCGTCTAACGACGCGCATTGTATCGTGGAGGGGCGGCGGTGGGCAAGGGAAAAAATAAGGGCGGGAGTCGTGTCATGGGGGCGAAAATAAATTCTTAAGGGTTTCAACGGTTTGCAGACGCGGTTATTTTCTTTTGTGCTGGT
>CANQSM010000144.1 GCA_947626525.1 uncultured Phocaeicola sp.
AGTACTACCTGGACGAGAAAACAACGCACACCACCATCTCGCGCGAATACCCCTGCGCCTACTCTCCCGGCAAGAACGAACCCTACTATCCTATCCCATCCGCTCAGAACGCGGCTCTCTACGAGCGCTACGCTCAACTCGCGTCCTCACTCCCTAACACCCACTTCCTCGGACGCCTCGCCTCCTACCGCTACCTTAATATGGACCAGACGGTGGCGGAAGCCCTCAAGTTTTTTATTAATACATTGCATGCCTAAAAAGTTATGAACTCTACCCCTAAAGTATCTATCATTGTCCCAGTTTACAACTGTGAAAAATACCTTCACCAATGCGTGGATAGCATTGTGGCGCAAACGCTGAGGGAAATCGAAATTATCCTTGTGGATGACGGATCTACAGACGGTTCTCCTGCCATCTGTGATGAATACGCGGCGAAAGATTCGCGCGTGAAGGTGATCCATAAAAAAAATGAGGGGATGGGAGTTGCATATAACACGGGGATGGCAGAAGCCAAAGGGGAATATATTGGCTTTGTCGAGACGGACGATTGGATTGAACCGGAGATGTATGAAGAATTGTATGACAAGGCTATAGAACAGAATGTAGATGTGATAAAATCGTTATATATGGAGCATTCTGCAGATGGTTCTACAAAATTTGTAAACATCTTTGGCAAGGCTCCATATATTAATACGAAAGTGTGTAATCCACTACATATGAGTAGGTTCGTATATAGGCATACATCGCATTGGAGTGCCTTGTACAAGAAGGAATTCCTTTCAAGAGATAATATTCAATTTCCAAACACACCGGGGGCTTCCTTCCAAGATATGGTATTCAACTGGTATGTGTATGCGAAAATGAAATCATGCTTCATTTTGCCGAAAGGATTTTATAATTATCGTGTTGGTCTTTCAACTCAATCTGTGAGTCAGGGATATGTTGCGGCAAAAAACATCGTACGTGTACATAAATATATACAGGAGGAGGTGTTGCGAGATCGATTACATAAAACTTACAAAGAAATTCACTTAAAATTTTTGTATAATTCATTCCTGAATTCTTGGAAAAATCCAAAAAGGTTGCACGGATTCCAAAGGTTAGCATTTCTAGCCGCTATATCAAAAATCGGGAAAAAGTATTTTCCAGATATTTATTTCACACAATTTGACCAGGTACAAAAGAAGGACTTCTTGAGAGTCATACATCATCCTGTTTGGTATTTTATTTCTTTCATTGCATACTCATTTGTGAGTGATGCAAGTTCTAAAACTCTCAAAATACTCGGTCTTCCCGTATATAAGAAGAAAATAGAGAAAGAGAAACAAAAGAATTATATTTTCGGTATTTGCATAAAGAAATCGTTCCAAAAAGAGGACATTAGAAAAACTTATATTTGTGGCCTTCCTTTGCTGACGTGTAAAAAGAAAAGTGATAAAATTAAAAAATATATCTTCGGAATATGTTATGGTTCAGAACCTATTCCACAACCACCATTTGCAGAAGATATTCATTTGCTCCGAGTAATAACGCACGCGAACGCCATATCTCATACACATCGCATGACTTTTACAAAATATAAAAACTGTCATGCAGGGCAAGATGTTGTTCTTTTGGGGACAGGTCCTTCTCTAAATTATTTCGAACCCATTAAAAATTGTGTTTATGTAGGCGTCAATAAAGCGGCTTCGTATAAAAAAGTACATTTAGATTATATCTTTTTTCAAGATTACTGGCATCCTCACACCAAGGACATCCTCGCAGATATTCGCGAATTGAAAGGGACTGTTAAATTTTATGGTATTCTTCAAGAGGAGGTTCATGTCGGGTGGAGTATTCCTGAGAGTATTGCACTACGGGATCAAGCTGAACGTTATTACGTTATTTCTCAATGGTATTTTCCTCCAGTTCATTTCACTTATGATATAGCCAATGAGCCTTTGGGGTGTTGTGGCAGTGTGTCGTATGCGGCTCTACAATTTATTCTATGGACCAATCCCCGTCGAATTTATTTGGTTGGTCAAGATTGCTCTGCCGGGTATTTTGATCACACAGAATCTTTCTTTAAAACCGCTTCAAAAAACAATTTAGAAAAAGGGTGGCGAGAGATGAAGCAATTCATCAAACTTTACTATCCAGATATTGAAATTATCTCAATTAATCCGAGGGGATTGCACGGAATGTTTAAGGACATGTATACACGATCGTACTTAGAGGAACATCCTGAAATCAACGTAGAGACAAGGAATATAATAGAAACAATATAAATAAGAATTAAACCATGAGTGTTGTAGCATTCATTCCAATTAAGCTTAACAATGAGAGAACTCCTGGGAAAAATATCCGGAGGCTTTCAGATGGGACACCTCTGTGTCATTTAATCCAACAAAATCTTTTGCATGTTCCTGAGGTGGAACGGATCATCGTATATTGTAGCGATGAACATATCATGGACTACCTGCTTCCAGGAGTAGAATTCATGAAACGTCCCAAGGAATTGGATAGTAATTCTACAAGATGCGGGGATATTATACGCTCTTTCATTAACACGGTAGAGGCGGATATTTATGCCTTATCTCACGCAACTTCTCCTTTCATCAAACCGGAAAGGTTTAGCGCGTGCATTAGTGCAGTTGCTTCGGGGAAATACGATTCAGCGTTTACATGTAAAAGAGTGATGGATTTTTTATGGAGTGGTGGTAACCCAATGAATTTTAAGCGCGGAAGTATTCCACGAACTCAGGACATGGAAGAAATCTTTGCTGAGTTACCCTCGCCCTACGTCTTTACGCGCGATGTCTTTGAGAAATACCATGGACGTACGGGCGTACGACCCTTTATGTGTGAATGCACAACCATAGAAAGTATTGATATTGACTGGCCGGAAGATTTCCTAATTGCAGATGCAATTTATAGTCAAATATTAAAAAACACATGTGTTCGCTG
Organism: uncultured Phocaeicola sp.; assembly: GCA_947626525.1. Classification (GTDB taxonomy): domain Bacteria; phylum Bacteroidota; class Bacteroidia; order Bacteroidales; family Bacteroidaceae; genus Phocaeicola_A. The sequence goes on from CANQSM010000144.1 coordinate 2,947, forward strand.
AATTTCTTTGGGGAAAAGCTCAGATATAATTTATAACCAAATACAAAAAAATGATAAAAATACTGGATGTTACATTAAGAGATGGGGGAAGGGCTATCAACTACAACTGGGGAGAATCCGCAATGCGTGACATCTCCTCAGCTGTGGCGGAAAGCGGGTGCGATCTTATTGAGCTAGGGTGTTTAAGACCTAATTGCCATGAAAAGGGTCGCTCCCTCTACACGTTCATAGAAGAAGCTGAACAGTATGTAGATTCAGATAGTGGCGCGGAATATACGCTTATGATCGATTATCCTTATCCTCCCCAATATGATATATCGGATCTTAGACCATATAACGGGGGAAAATTGAAGCATATTCGAACGACATTCAAGGAGGGAGTAAACCGTGAGGTTTTCGAGTATGTGCAAAAGATCGTTGATAAGGGATACAACTTACACATTAATTTGACATGTTTCCCAGGATACTCAAAAGATGAAAGATTGCGTATGCTGGAAGAGGTGAACCGATTCGGAGTACACAACGTCACCTTGGCCGATACTTACGGAATTCTTAATTATCCTTCCTTGTTGACATTATTAAGTGAGGCTCATCAACATTTAGATCAATCTGTATGTCTGGGTTTGCACTTGCATGACAACTCACTTTCCGCATACGTGTTAGCTCAGGTATTTATGCAACATTATGGAGAAAAACGTAATATTATTTTAGATGCAAGTATAGGGGGGTTAGGAAAAACATCGGGTAACCCACGCCTTGAGATGCTCATGGGCTACGTTAATGAAAATCACGGAGGTAACTATGACATTTCAAATCTTTTAGATATTGAAAGTAAATATATTTTCCCAGGTCTCAAACAGGTTCAGAAGGAATGGGACACATTTTATTATGCTTTGGCAGCGGGCAGTAAGGCGATCCCATCTCTTGCCCAGCAGGCAATGCGAGAAAACATCTCCGTGCACGATTTTTATGATATTCTCCACAAAAAATAATCCTATGAAATATCAAGTCGTCATATACGACATCGATGGGACTCTTATAGACACTTCTGAGGGGGTTGTTGATTCGTACCGATATTGCATTAAACACTTAGGATTAAAAGAGATGAGTAATGAGGAATTGAAGAAGCTTAACGGCCCGGTTTCTCAGGTGGTTTTCTCAAAGTATTTTAATTTGAAAGGTGACGAAGTTCAGAAAGCGACTGATTCATACAGAGAACATTATGTGAAATACAACCTCTATAAAGCTAAGCCGTATGACGGTACTGTAGAATTGATGGACGCTGTTCATCAGCGTGGGATTGTTCAAGCAGTAGCAACCAACAAAAGACAGGATATAGCTGAGGCAGTTTGCGAATATTTCGGGTTTTCTCAATATATGCACTGTATCATCGGTCAAAAGAATGGTGTAATCAGACCGAAAGCGGATATGATTAGGGAGTGTATGGAACAGCTCCATGCTTGTGAAGCGGTGATGATCGGTGATACTGAAGGGGATAGAGAGGCCGCGCTACAGGCAGGTATCAATTTTATTGGAGTGAATTATGGATATGGATTCTCTCATGTGAAAGGATATGCCAATTCTGCAAACGAAATATTCAGAATTCTATTTGCAACAGATGTTAAAACAGAAAAATCTGAGATGCTTTAATACCCAGTAATTTAAAGAGGAACCCCAAGCACAAATAAAAGAGGAATCATATTAGTGACGGCATGTCAAATAATGTATCCAAGAGACTTTGCAGCATTGAATTGTTACGAATAATTTTCATCTTTTCAATTGCCGTTCACCACATGTTGAACATGTGTCCCGAATTGCATGAGTTTTTGAAAATTTCATTCCATACGAAAACAATGCATTTAAACTATGGGATTGAACCATTTTTCATTATTGGAGGTTTTTTTCTACATAGGACTTTAGCACGGAATAAAATACATCCGCTGACTCATATTAAGAAGCTGTGGATACGATTGTTCCCAGCGATGGTGTTTGCTTTTATTATCATATCCTGTATAGGAAAGATACCATGGTGGAGGATTTTTGACCTCCTCTTCTTCCTTCCTGGGACAGGCATTGTGCCGGCCGTTATACGAAACTCAGAGTGGTTTATTTGTGTGTACTTCTGGATAAGCTGCCTGATGATCGGCCTTTTTAATTTTTCAAAAAAGGGAGCTTGGATTGTCGCTGGACTTATAGCTTACCTGGCAACTTCGCTTCTACTTCATGGTGTTCCTGTCCGGAACACAGAAAATATAGACAAAATTTATTATTCTGTGGTCAGTATAGGTACCTGTTTGGGGGTCAGATGCATCTGTTTAGGAATGCTGGCATCTTGGATCAGTGAAAATCTGGTTCTTCCCAAGGGATGTGCGTTTCGTGTAGCCGCTACATTTTTTGAAATAATTGCTTTCTATATGCTTTTCAGCTATATGTTCCGGGCTTCACACGTGAAATTTTCTTCATTGGAGGTCGATCTAGTATTTGCCTTATTGATGATTTCCCTCGCAAACAGTCGGGGATATATTTCAGATACTCTTAACCGGATGGATTATATTCAATTCTTTTCTCGGTATACTTACTCGATCCTCATGGGATGCGCTGTTATGATGCGATGTGTGCATGAACTTGAGGCAGCCTTAAATTATGATAATAAGTTAATCATAGTAATAGGGGGGGCGTTTTGTTAGGAATTTTTGAATATCATTTTGTTGAAAAATTTTTAGTACGAAAAATTAAAGCGTATTTATGTTAAAATCAAGGGAGATAAATTCATAATCTATACAAATGAATGCAAATAGCAAAACCAGACCTGAGAGCAACTTTCGTTCTTCAAAACAGCGGTCTGGAACCAAGGAGAAGATAGCGATACTTTTTGCTGTGAACAATGGGTATGCGCCGTACTTGGGTGTGACGTTGGCAAGTTTGATGATGTATGCTGGGAAGCATCAATACGAATTGGTGGTACTGTACCAACACCTGAACGAACACAATCGCGAATTACTGGAGCATATCGTCTCCCACCTTGGGCAGAAAACTGAGGGAGGCTTTCACCTGCAGTTCATGGAAATGCCCATAAATATGTCTGATTACGATTTTGCTCTGGGTTATAAACCGTTCCCATTGGAAACTTGGTTTCGTCTGTTTGCTCCAAGTCTTTTGCCAAAGTACGATAAGATTCTCTGGCTGGATGCCGACATTGTGGTGCGTGATGATGTAGCTAAACTTTATGCAACGGATGTTGGGGATAATTGGATTGCCGCCTGCCGCTGGGATTACGGTGTCATCGGTCTTCTGGAGCGTGAGAGGAGGCAGAAGGCATCAAATCTGACTAACTATTTTACCAAGGTACTCGGTATCAAAAAACCAAAGGAGGACTATGTGAATGCAGGGGTAATGGTTTTAAATTTGCAGGCGATGCGTGAGCACGGGGTGCAAGAGAAACTGCTGCAAGCGGCGCAGAATCCCGCCATGCACTTTCATGATCAATGTGCGATTAACATGGTATGCCAAGGACATATCCACTCCGTTGATTCGGAGTGGAATGGGTTGGTGTCGTACAACCTGAACGAATTGCCGCTGAAGTATCGCAAGAAAGCCATTGCGGACAAGAAAAACCGCAAGATCATCCACTGGGCGGGATCGTTCAAGCCTTGGCGGGAGCCGTGGT
>CANQSM010000145.1 GCA_947626525.1 uncultured Phocaeicola sp.
AATTTTTTAACATTTCTAGTTTAAGGCACGGATAAAGTGCCTTAAATCAAGGGTATGCCCTAAATTGAGTACTAACATTAAAATTATTGGTTGACCAATTCAATATGGTTGAAAACAGCAAGGAACGTGAGTTGGACGCTCTTGTTTGCCAACCTCGAGACATAGCTTCTGCTTACAGGACTTCTTTTCGAATTATTATGAGAATTTGCCGACAATAAATTCTTAATGCATAAAATCATGGATACTAATAAAATATTCCGCATCCTGCGGAAACTTCGGATGTATTTCTATATATATTGGAATCGCTTCGTGTTTTATTCGAGCAAAGTGCGATTTGGCAGAAACATGCGGGTTCACAATAAGTTCTATTTGCTGAAAGCCTCTTCTGCGACAATTTCCATAGGTGATGGTTTCATATTTACTAGCGGAGAAGCCTTTAATCCCTTATGCAGGAACGTACGGGGATGCATATTTGCGGATCAAGGGGCAAGCATACGCATAGGTGACAATGTGGGTATAAGTTCAGCCACTTTGTGGTCAAAAGAAAGCATAATTATCGGAAATGATGTTAAAATTGGGGGGGGGGAGTATTTTGATTGATACCGATGCACATAGTATGGATTGTATAAACCGAAGGAATCCTGACATGGATTCCTGTCATGCCCGGTCAGCTCCGATAGTCATAGAAGACGATGTGCTGGTTGGCACAGGTTGTATTGTATTGAAAGGTGTGACTATCGGGGCGCGTAGCGTGATAGGTGCGGGAAGTGTGGTCACAAAGTCAGTTCCTGCAGATTGCATTGCAGCAGGGAATCCATGTAAAGTTATTCGAAAAAACTGAGGTCTAATGAAAGCTTTGTTGTTACGATATATATACTTTTCTTTTATAATAGGTATTTAGACTATATTTCTTCCCGGTGTATAGAAAACCTCATATGGAAGTATGTGTTGCCAAAAAGGACGGAGTAGAAGAATATTAAACTTTTCTTATGTGACGTGAATGGTATGTTGTCCGATGGGCATGAAAACGGGGATAAACTGAAGGAGTTCAACACCCGTGACGGCATGGGCTTCCAGTTGCTTCGTGAAGCCATCAAAACGGGTATCATTGCTTCGGAAGGCACAAAAATGATAGAGAACAAGAAGCTGAAAGTGGATTCCTTGTACCAAGGCAAGCGGGATGGCGGCAAGCTAACTGGGGCAAAAAAATCTGTGACAAGTTGTACATCATGTTGAATGAAGTGGCTTAAATCGGTGACGATGTGAACTGCATGGAACTACTAAAAGCTGTGGCATGAAAGTCCGCCTTGCGGATGCCTGCGAGAAGGTGAAAGCTATCCAAAGCATCCATGTGATGAAGAAGCAAGGTGGAGGAGGGTGTGTGAGGGAATTTGTGCAAAAAATAATCTGAAAAAATATGTTTGGACTTTTATGGCAGATTTAAAATATCGATCTGCGGTCATTCCTATTTCCCAGTCTCTAACAAAAACAACACCTTTATGATTCAAGAACTTATCCATACTGTGGTTTCTACATTCCGTGTGATCCTACACAGCCGTATTCCCACTTGTTTTAGACCGGGCTATACCGGTAAAGGCAAATGTCTAAAGATATTAGGCAACGGAAAATCTCTTAACGAGAATGTCTTTCAACCGGCCTCCCAAATAGATTACATGGTAGTGAACCGACATATATTGTCGGGCACGTACAAAGAGATTCAACCACTTTTTTATGTGATTGCCGACCCATTCTTTCTTGAAAATCCTGCCGGGTTAGATATTCTGAAAAGAATAAACGAACAAACCACATGGAAGATGTATTTATGTCTGCCTTATAGCCGTAGAAATAAGAAACGGCTAAAAAGTCACATTTCAAACCCATACATATCTTTACAATTTTACAATGTTTGCAAATTTAGGGGGATAAAACGAATCGCATATTTCTTGTATAACCGTCAACTTTCTATGCCTGTCGTACAAAATGTATTAGTGGCCTGCCTTATGTTAGGTATTTACATGAGGTATTCTCGCATAGAACTTTATGGAGTGGAACATACGTGGACAAGATATTTGTCTGTTGGAGAAGACAATCTGGTATATTTGGAAAATCCGCACTTTTTTGACAAAGAAAAAGTTGAAGCACGCCCTTTGAAAGACATACAGTTGATCGAAGAATATCCATTCTACCTAATCTTGGAGAATTATGCCCGAATGTTCAAGTCTTATTGGGAGATAAAGAAATATCTGAAGTTCACCAAACTTCCCATAGATATTATTAATAAAACAAAAGGTTCATATATTGATGCTTTCAAACGTAGTTAGCGTAAGCCCAGTGTTAATGTACATACTAACATCCACTGAAGAATACTCAATGATAGACAGTTACGAACGAAAGAGGTATTTGTAATCGGTATCATGTTTTTAAAAAAGGTCCTTAAATATATTTATATCAAATTGAAATGGGGAAGAAAGGTCTCCTTTTCATTCTCGTGTACGATAGGAGGATGTTCCACGTTTGAGGGGATGAACAAGATTTATCCTCATTCAGCCTTTGTTGGGGACATGGGGTTAGGCAGCTATATAGCGTCTGACTCTCGAATATACGGTAAGGTAGGTCGTTTCTGTTCCATCGCCAGCAATTGCAGTGTTGTATGTGGAACACATCCTTATACCGATCCTTTTGTGACAACTTCTCCTATGTTCTTTTCTATGATGAAACAGACAGGCTACACTTTTGTAACTGAAACATGCGCGGAAGAGTTCCGTTATGCGGAAGATGGGTATCCGGTAGTCATTGGTCATGATTGCTGGATAGGATTTGGAGCGTTGCTGGTTTCCGGCGTGAGGTTAGGTACGGGGAGCGTAGTGCTTGCCGGTGCTGTCGTAACGAAAGATGTCCCTCCTTATGCCGTAGTTGGTGGTGTGCCTGCAAAGGTCTTGCGCTATCGTTATGACGAGGATACCATTCGCTTTTTACTTTCGACTTGTTGGTGGACGAGGAATCCGGAATGGTTTCGTCAAAACTGGGGGCTACTGAGTGATATGAGAACCTTTAAAGAATATTTTTCAGAGAATAAATCTAAGAGGTGAACACTATTGAGTGCTTACCAAGAGTGACGTTTATGGTTTTAATTCAAGACATAAAAATGATAAAACCTGGAGTCTATCATCATCGAAAGCGGTTCCACCGATGGAACAAGCGGCATCATAGGAAATATGACGATAACACCGTTTGCTATATTCCCAACACGATATTTGCATCGATATTGAGTTTTCGGCTTATCTCACGGGCTACCTTGAGGTTCGGTTCGCAACGTCCCGTGAGATAGTCGCTGACACGTGATGGGCTTACACCGAGAAGTTCTGAAAGCTTTATCTGGTTCAGGTTCATTTCATACATGCGGAGCTTTATCACATCTATCAGGGAAGGCGGTTTTATCTGATAGTGTTCGTCCTCATAATCCGCGACAAGCCCAGACAACAAATCCAGTTCTATCAGATTCTTGTCATTCGCGGGCGTGTTGTCATCAACCAGCGGCAGGAGTTCCTCTATCCTTCCCATTGCCGCTTTGTAAGCAGTCTCATTCTGAATCTTTGCCATACGTCTATATGTTTTTTGCATCTATCAAATCATATTCGGCATGAGTACCGATAAAACGAATAAGGACGGTTTTTATCGTGAACTTGATGACCACGATTAACCGATAGCTGTTTCCTCTGATATTGAATACATAATGCTGGTTGCCTACATTGTCCACGCTGTTAAACATCTGTTTCATGTCAGCAAAACAGGTCCATTCCGCTTTCTTCACTTTCTGATACCAGTCTTCAAGTGCTGTTCTCGAATCGGGATGTCCGGTATAATATTCAATAATCTTGCTTCTTGCTATGATTCTCATGCCTTTCGTTGTTTATGCAAAAGTAGTCGTTTTATTTTGGAATGCAAAATAAAATATTGAATTCCGGAATAATTTTATGTAAACGTCCCAAGTACCTTTTGTCGGAACTCATAATAAGAACGAACATTTACGGTTTTAATTCAAAACATAAAAATGATAAAACCTTTAATCTCGGTCGTTACCGTGTCATATAATGCGGCAACAACGATAGAACAGACGATACTGTCGGTATTGAACCAGACGTATGACAATGTGGAGTATATCATCATCGATGGCGGTTCCACCGATGGAACTGTCGACATCATAAAAAAATATGCCGATAAAATCGCTTACTGGGTGAGTGAACCGGACGGCGGTATTTATGACGCCATGAATAAAGGCATATTAAAAGCGGCTGGGGCTTGGTTGAACTTCATGAATGCCGGAGATTCGTTTATGGATAATAAGGTTTTGAGTATGTGTTTTGAAAGTAATTTCTATGATGATGTGGACATTCTTTATGGGGATGCAGTTCTCAAATATAAGTTTGGCAGGCGTATGGTGGAAGCAGGCAATATTCAACAGATTATAAGGCATATGGTATTCAGTCATCAGAGTACCTTTGTCCGGAAACAAATAATGAAAGATGGATTTAATCTGAGATGGAGGTTAGCAGCTGACTATCATTTTCTATTAGGTTGCTTTCGGGAAGGAAGAAAATTTGTTCATGCTGACATCCCAATAAGCTTAGTTGAAGTGGATAATGGATCGACGCATGATAATTATGCCCAATCAAAAAAAGAAGTATTATATATTCATAAACAGTTTGGGTATTCTTTTTTTAAATGCTATTGGTGGTATTCTTATGATTTATTCCATTTTTATGTTAGTAGTATGGTGAAACAGATAATGCCAAAATCGCTTCTGGATAGGATTTATAATACATTAGATTGATGATATAAGTGGATGGTAATGTTGAATACAGGTAATAAACTATATTGGCTATATAGCCTTCTCATATTTCTGACTCTTTATACGGATTCTCCCTTATCGACTTGCTTGGGGGCTTTTGGTGAGTCAATGTTGCCAAGTATTAGCCTTTGTTTATATATATTGTTTGCTTTAGCAAATAAAATTAATAGGACGGATAGTTTTGTCAGGAGATTTAGTTTTCTCATCAAAGTCACAACACTTTTGAGTTTGATAGCTTTTTTTATTTATCCAATATTTAATATTGGCTATACGCAATTGGGTGAATCGTTATTCATGAAATTTGTGAAACTGTGGCTTACTTTTCAAGCTTATATTTGTTATTTGCTACTATTGATTAATATTGCAGGAGATTATACTATAGAGCGAATCTTAAAACCTTTCTTTTGGGGATTTATCGGTTTGACGATAATATTGCTGATAGAGTTCCACCAATCTCCTTTTGCATTTACATATCTCCATACACTGCACGCTGATAAATATTATAGAATCCGATTGCTTACTCCAGAATCTTCTGCAACAACATTGATGTTGGAAGTATTTTTTGTATTGTCAGTGTTTTATACTTATTACATACGACAAAGTAAATTTTTGTTGGGGGTGGTATTGACATGCGCCGGACTACATATTGCTTTATCTGGTTCAAAGACATTATTGACGGTTATATGTATTTCTGGAATTTTGCTTTTTTTTCAGAGGGCAAAATATATGTTTAACGTTAAAGGATTACTGGCATTGACAGGATTTGTAATTGCTGGCTATGTAGCATCATCGTTCATTCTTCTTGAATTAATAGAAAATTATATGAATGATCTGGAAAATTATACATCTACAGTTACACGAACCTATTCAATATTTATAGGTTATTATATTGGTATATGTTTTCCATTCGGCACCGGATTTCAGACATATATGTACTTATTCCCAAAGATGATGCGAAATAATCTATTCCTCATTGACATGATAAATATGCCATTGAATCTTGATGAAATAATCGGTCTTGCCACATCGGGAAATGACAATGCCGTAGCAGCAAAGTCTTTTCTTGGACAATGTAGTATGTATTGGGGAATAATAGGAACATACTTTTTCATTAAAAACTATGTAGAACTTTATAGTCGATCTATTCCCAATATCGGGCAAGGAAATACATTATTCAGAATACTGTTAATCATAATTGTCATCCAATTATTATTCTCATCCGGGTTGGATTATTGTGTGGTTGCTTTATTCTTTGTTCATATAAGAATAAAAAATGATTATAAACCGGTAAAGCTAAAAATACGTTGAGGAACTTTCCTTGGTAATCAGAAGGTTCGATGTGATTCGTCAAATGCAAACAGTGATATTGATATGTATAAAAAGAAAAGATAAGCCTTACTAATAAAACGCGAGAATAATATGAAAATAATATGGATTTCAGCGGAATGTCCATACCCTGCTAATACAGGGGGAAGGATAGGAGTAATGAAAAGGTTGGAGTATTTTTCACAGAATAATGAAATATATTTCTTCTGTGCAATAGATAGTGATGATGAATACAAGTATACACCTAATCTGTTGGAATATTGTAAAGAGGTACATTTATATAAAAGAAATAGGTATTTTGCTTTACTTAGGGATATTCAGAATTTAGTCAACTAATTATTTGCCAATATGATAGATATTTTGTAACTTTACAAAGAA
>CANQSM010000146.1 GCA_947626525.1 uncultured Phocaeicola sp.
AGCGCAACGGCGGTATTCCTGTTCGTCAAGAACTATGACTGGCAAAGACTGCTTGTCCGCCTTCACATCAGGGAGGAAAGCCTGGCCCATTATAGTTCATTGAGCTTGGGGATATATCTGGTACAACTAATCGGTTTCAAGATACTCTATTATTTCAAGATGCCGGAATCGGTGATACTTATACGTTTCGTTGTGATGTACGCTTTCTGTGTCCTTATCGTTTGGGTGATGAAAAGGATTCCGTTGGTGAAAGGGCTTGTGCCATAGAATATCGGCCATAATAGGCAACGGAGGAAGGACTGAACCCCATCCGGATAAGTGTGTCTACTTTCGCGTCAAGATTAAAAGCTTAGTGAATCGTATGGATAGATGCGCTTAATATCATGACTTGTGCGGGGGTGCCTTTGCTTCACTGCACCAATAAGGAGGTACATGCTTTCTCCGGCACTCCATCGGTAGTAGAAAAATGTTAGAACTCAATAATCTGTAAACAAATGAAGAAGATATTAACAATCGTCATTCCGACATATAACATGCAGGATTATCTGCGCAGATGTTTGGACTCGCTGATAGTGGCAGATAACTTAATGAATGCCCTTGAAGTATTGGTTGTCAATGATGGCAGCAAGGACAATTCTTCCCGGATAGCACATGAATATCAGGACAGGTATCCTGAAACATTCAGAGTGATCGATAAAGAAAACGGGAATTACGGCTCATGTGTAAATAGAGGCTTGCAAGAGGCTACAGGAGTGTATTTTAGGACTCTCGACGCGGATGATTATTTTGAAACCGGAAGCCTGGAAAGGTTCGTGGAAGCCTTGCTTATTCAGGAGAGGGTAGACATGATCATTACAAATTATAGAGTCATATATCAAAACGGGAACAGAACCGAAAGCCATTGCACTCCATCAGACCTGTACAATGTCATTTATCAATATTCCGATTTCAATTTCATGAAAAATCATTGTGAGGGAATGTTGAGGATGCATGCGGTTACTTATAGGACCGCATTGCTCAAAGAGCATAATTATTTTCAACAAACAGGTATAAGTTATACTGATGTGGAGTATCTTCTGATACCATGTGAATATATAAAAACATTCACGTTTGTCAACTTATACCTGTACAGCTATACAATCGGACGGGAAGGGCAAACGGTATCGCGTAAATCCCAATATAGGGCTTTAGGAGCATATATCAAATTATATGACAGGCTTATTGCCAATTACGAAAGGATTCTGGAAAGTAACAATGAGAACAGAATAGACAATGCAAGAAATATATTCTTTCTCGTTTTAGTTAATGTTTACTGTTGTGCACTAATCTATAATAAAAAGACAAAAGGCTTAAATGAGAAATTGTGTGGCATATATAGTCATGTAAATGCCATAGATAAAAAACTCGCAAAAAAACTTTCCGGCATTACAACGTTTAAACTTCCGGTATTTAAAATCTGGCATTCAACAGGCATTTTCTGTTCAAACAGAATATTGGTAAAGTTTCTTATCTTTTTATCTGGTTATCTGGATTCATACACAATCTTAGATCCAATCAACCGCAATAGGCAACGAATGAAGAACCGGTGTTCTGAACTATAAACATAAATAGGAATGAGGACATCTGTAATTAGAAGAATCCTGGAGTATGCAGTCGTTTTCTGCATAATATTGGAATTTAATACACCATATTTAATATTCCCGGTAGCCAAAAGAATGATACAGATACTTCCCGCGATAATTTTGGTATGCCTGATTCTGATGTCAAATTATTCCATACGCAAAAAAGTCAACGGCTGGTTGTTTGTTTATTGGGTCGGTTCTTTAATACCCATGTTTGTAATTAAGTCTCATTTGGATGGCTACATCTTTCGTTACGTTATAATCTTACCTCTGTTATGGCTATACCTAAGTCTAAGAAAGGAAATCGGATATAAGTCCTATTTGTCCTTGTTCTTTTGTTTTTCCAATATGATGGTCATATTGGCTTGTATTTCTCTTGCCATGTGGCTTTCATGCTCGATTTTGCATATCTTCCCATCGACAGGATTATTCCCTTCCGAATGGGCTTCCAATGTCAGTTTCATTCCGACATATTGGGGTATATATTTTGAGACTCAGTCAGTTGCCCCTTGGGGAGAATGGTTTCATAGAAACAGTGGGATATTTAACGAAGGCCCTATGCATAACATGCCCCTTTGTGTCGCATTTTGTATTGAGTATTTCCTTCGTCCCGTCAGGTCTAAAGTCAGATTGTCAATATTAACCATAACGATTCTAACCACGTTCACGACTACGGGACAGTTGTTTTCATTACTCATATTAGGGTTGCATTTATATAAGACTTCCAGAGGGAAATTAAGGGCCGCAATTATAATTTTAGCTCCATTATTGCTGTTTGGAGGATATATGGCTGCCACTACATTGATGGAAAATAAAAAAGAGACGGGAGGAGAAGAATCTGTGGATACAAGAACAAAAGATATAACGTATTGTATTGAAGCAGGAATAAAGCATCCAGTTTTAGGAGTAGGGTTGGTAGAAAAGAAAAAATGGAAAGATCTGAACAACATGGGAGGCAGCAATTCTCTTTTTGCCGTATTTGCCAAAGGTGGCATATACGTGCTGGCCTTATATTTGGGGGCATTGATATTTATCCCTTATATGTATTATAAAAAAAACAAGGGAACCAACTTTCTTTTTGCCATGCTCTTTTTTTTCTTCTTGTTTACAATTACCATTTCCTTCCTAAATTACTTAACTCTGTTATTTATAGCTTGGGGGCTTTCAATGAGTGGTTCGAGAAAGTGGAATGTATGCGAAGTTTGAATAATAAATATTGTGTAAGCAGCCAAAAATGACATCTTGCCTTAAAGTATCCAAAAATGACGTCTTGTTCCCCAATATAAAAAATCGACTTCATTGCTGTAATCAAAAACTTAGTCCATATGGGGTACGTCAAAATTGGACGCTTACTGGCTACCTCTATATACTTAAAAACATACTTTTAATATGCATGTGAGCGTATGTGTTGCCACTTATAATGGTGAGAACTTTATAAAAGAGCAACTTGATTCCATTCTTTCCCAATTGTCTGATGACGATGAGATTATTATATCTGATGACGGAAGTAAGGACAAAACACTGGAGATAGTTAGGGCTTTCGATGATTCTCGAATTAAGATATTTGTCAATAAAGGTAGGCACGGAGTAGTCCCGAATTTTGAGAACGCATTAAAGCAGGTTTCCGGAGATTATATCTTTCTGTCAGATCAGGATGACATTTGGCTATCCGACAAGAAAAAGAAATGTCTGTCTTGCTTGCAAAAATATGATTTCATATCTCATAATGCATTTATTATAGACGAATACGGTGAATTAAGCGGCAAGGACTATTTTTCTTTACGCGGAACACGTTATGGTTATTGGAATAATTTGTGGAAAATGGGATATTTGGGTTGTTGCATGGCTTTTAGAAAGGAGTGTTTAGAGGATATTTTACCATTTCCCAAAGATATATTATGGCATGATATGTGGATAGCATCTGTTCTGCATCTGAAATATAAAGGGAAATTATTGGATGATGGATTGATATTATACAGAAGACACGGTGGCAATGCTTCACCTACGACACAAAAAAGTCAATATTCATGGTCTTTTAAATTTCAATATCGTAGTTATATCTTTTGGCATTCTTTGAAGAGGGTGTTCTAACATTCCTTCCTTTTTATTATTGTTCCAGTTTTTAATCAATATTGTTTTTCTCTTGTTTATGAAAGTGGTCTCTCTTTTAGGTTCGGCCTTTGCCGAATCTTGCCGTTTGTTGGCTCAAAAGATTGGTAAGGATTATAATCCGGATTTGGTTATAGGAGTATTGACAGGTGGAGGATATGTAGGGAAAGAGGTCTTTGATTCCTTACCGCATACTGAAAGGCGATTGTATGCAGAGACAAGAATACAAAGGACAAATACGAAAACGAAAGGGAAAGGTATCATAAAACAAATCCTTAAATATTCTCCTGTTTTTCTTCTTGATTGGATGCGTATGATAGAGGCTGTTGTTTTAGATCGGAAGGCGAAAAGAAACAATCTCAAACGTGAAGGGGTTATTAGCTTTCCCGAAAATGTCGATTCTTTATTGAAGTCTGGGGGAAAAAAAGTTTTATTGATAGATGACGCGATAGACTCCGGTGCAACTCTGCATTTGCTAAAAGGATATTTAGAAAAGCACTATGCAGATACAATAGTGAAGATTGCAGTTGTTACTGTCACTACGCCTAATCCAATAGTTGACGCCGACTATTTCCTGTTTCATGATAGGGTACTGGTGCGTTTTCCATGGTCTAACGATGCTGTGAGGATGAATAAATGAGAAAGGGGCTCGTTGTTGATTTGGATGGCAGCTTAATGAATACAAATACGTTTCAGAAATATATTGTATTCGCAATAAAAGAGGCAATTTTAGTTTGTCGATTCGACCTTGTCATAACGTTGCTTTATTGGGTCGCTTTGAGAAAATGCCGTTGTATTACGCACGAAAGGATGAAGTATCATGTGTTGGTAAAGACTTGTTTTTTCATGGACACTCGACGTCTTGAATTATTTGTAGATTGTCTGATGAATGATATAAATGTCGGCGTTCGGAAAATTATAGAGGCTAAAAAAGAACAGGGTTACTATATCTGCCTTTCTACGGCTGCTCCTGAGAATTATGTGCGGATTATCTCAGAACGTTTAGGATTTGAAGGCTTTTGTGCATCTTCTGTTCCTGTGAATAAGGAGGGGGAGTGGTTTGAGAATGTAAGGGACATGAAGAAAGACAAGACCTTAAAATTTTTAAGGGAAAAAGAGGTAAAGATGAGTATTCTAATGACAGACCATTATGATGATTTGCCATTATTATGTGAAAACAAGGATTATAATTATTTGGTAAATCCTTCTTTGAAGACATTGAAATCTTGTAGGATGGCTGGTGTAAGATTTAAACTTTTGGTTTAGGTATTTCAATAAGTGGGGATGGTTTTTCGACAGGGAGCGTAGGGAGTGGAATCATAGGATATTGAAAGAATATAAACAATCGACAGAATGAACTATCTGATTTTTGGTGGTACCGGTTTTATAGGTACTCACCTGGCGAAATTGCTTGCGGAAGAGTATCCGCAGGCTGCGATATGGAATCTGGACATGGTAAAGCCCGGCGAGCCTTTGCCTGCGGTGAAAGATTACAGACCCGCCTTGTGTGAGGGAGAGAAACATCCGGAGGAATATGTGTATTGTGATGTGCGAAAGCCCATTGAGAACTTGCCATTCATTCCCACTTCGGATGATATTATCTTTAACTTGGCGGCAGTGCATCGTACTCCCGGACATCCGGATCATGAATATTTTGAGACCAATATACGCGGTGCGGAGAATGTATGCGCCTTCGCGGAGAGACATGGCATCAGGAAAATCGTGTTTACTTCTTCCATTGCTCCTTACGGGGCGGCTGAGGAGCTGAAAGAGGAAACGACATTGCCCACACCGAATACGCCATACGGCATATCCAAGCTGGTGGCAGAGAAAATCCATCAGATATGGCAGGCGAAGGATGCAATGAACAGGCAGCTGACCATTGTCCGTCCGGGCGTGGTGTTCGGCAAGGGGGAGAACGGGAACTTTACCCGCCTGTACCGGAGCATACGCAAACATACGTTTGCTTATCCGGGACGCAAGGATACCGTCAAAGCCTGCATCTATGTAAAGGAACTGGTACGCTTCATGCTCTATCGGCTGGAGCATCATGGACAGGGGATAGAGCTGTATAATTGCTGTTACGAGCCGGCTTACACAATCGACCACATCGTACAGGTCATGAAAAAGGTGACAGGATTGACGCGGTCCGTACCCTATATCCCCAATGTCCTGATTATGCCTGCCGCTTACATGGCCCAATGTTTGGGCAGCCCGATGGGCATCTGTCCGGCTCGTGTGAGAAAACTTCAGATTTCAACCAATATATGCGGCAAGAAGCTTGCCGATTCGGGGTACTCTTTCCGCTACACGTTTGAAGAGGCGATTGCCGACTGGTTTAATGACAATGGCAAACTATGTTTGGAATAAATAACAGGTAATAGTCAGGACTTGTTTGGTGACAACCGTTGTCCGCATCCGGGCGCAGGATTTATTGCGGGAACGTGGAAGGGAATACCCTATGGAAGTGAAGGAGTTGATGGGAGACGTTCATGGCCGGTCGCTCCGCGGCTATCAGCTTGGGATAAAGCGTGAGGTTCTGGGGGCATGGGACAGGCACCGCAGCCTTATGGTGCAGATGCCCACGGGCACGGGCAAGACGCACCTGCTCGCCTCGGTCATTCATGACTGCCTGAAAGAGGACGGGAAACGGTGTGTCTGGATTGTGGCCCACCGCCGCGAGCTCGTGGAGCAGATAGAGGAGACCGTCGCGCGATACGGCATCCCCGAAGGGGACGGCCGGGT
>CANQSM010000147.1 GCA_947626525.1 uncultured Phocaeicola sp.
TCCACAAGTAAAAACATTGCTCGTACCAACTCCTGACATCGTCAACAACATGTCTTTAACAATAAAACAACCTAAATGCCACGTAAGCGTATCTTTTCCCAATATAAAAATTGGAATGGTGAATACAGAAATACCCAAAGTCCCTTCTCTAAAAGATATAGGGATAAATGTAGAGCTGTCACCTCCACTTCCACGATTTAGCTTAAAACAATCAATTCAAAACATATTCAATCATATAACAAAAAAGTAACAATGGAAGAGAACAATATATCTAACAACAAAGAAGAGAAAATTGAATGGGGAGGCTGGCTTAACGAGTTCTTGTGGATTTGCGCAGGCGCAAATCGTGAAGTTCTGAGGCAATGTCCAACGGACTACGCAAAGTATGCCGGCATTGGCGGTACTATTTTATTTACAGCTCTGATGGCAATGCTATCTGGAGGATACGCCTTGTATTTTGTCTTTGAGAGTGTTCCAAAAGCTATTGCGTTCGGCATCTTCTGGGGGATGCTGATTTTCAATTTGGACAGATTCATTGTCAATACGATGTATTCCGATGGCAAGGTAACGATTAGTTGGCGAGAATTTTACAGTGGCTTGCCTCGTATTATTATGGCAATCTTCTTGGGCATTGTTATTTCTACTCCATTGGAAATGAAAATCTTTGAGGACAGAATAAACTCTCAGCTTGTCAAGGACAATATAGAGAGGACAAATGCTTCACGAGCAAAAATTGACGAAGGGAACAAGCCTCTTATAGAGCGTAGGAATTTTTTGGAACAACAGCAAGCAGAGATCCGAGAAAGATTAGCAAAAGCCAATGAAGAACTCAAGAAAGAAGGCGAAGGAAGTGCGTTAAGCGGGAAAGCAGGTCATGGTCAGATATATAAAGATAAGGAACGAAACGTGAAAGCCATTGAAAAAGAATTGGAAAGCTGGAATAGTTCACATCAACAGGAACTGGATGATCTCAGAGAACAGATTAAAATCAATAGAGACAAGGGCAATGCAGATATTTCAGAAGGCAACCACGAAAATGGCTTTTGTGTGCGGTATGAAGCGTTCTCTAATGTAAAAAAGGAAAATTTTGCACTCAGCGTAGTCTCCCTGGTCATTATGCTTCTTTTCATCATCATTGAAACAGCTCCCACATTCTTCAAGATGATGATTGCATCGGGGCCATATGATGATTATCTCCGAGCCGAAATGCATCGGGTGCGCGTTTTGTCTGACAAAAGAATCTCCGACTTGAATGATGAGGTTAACACCGAAGTTCAGATTTCCATTCAAAAGAACAAGGAACGTTTAGCAGCTGAAACGCTAGCAAATAAGAAACTTATGGAAAGAATTGCCAAAGCCCAGGCAGAACTTCTACAGACGGCAATAGACAAGTGGCAAAAAGAAGAGCTGGCCAAAATAAATAAGAATCCGTCTATGTATATTCAATCAAATAGTAAGACATAATGGAAAATTATCAAAATCATGTTAATTTCTTCTCCTTGGAAGACTTTAATATAGGGAAAAACATTAAGCCATTGGTACGCCAATACAATGACATCTGTCAAGCCCCAATTGTGGGTATCACAAGGATGCACATTTATGAATTGGTCAGTAGAATCCAATCCTTTGGTTCAATGCAGATCTTTTTAATGCAAATAAAATACCAGGTAACAATAAAAGCATAGATGAGATTGCGGAAGAGTATTGGTTGTCGTATTCAAGAAGCGAACCTCTATCTACAACCTTTGATATAGAAGGGTTAGTTGATAGTCTTTTTACTATTTTATCAAAAAAGAAAATGTGTTTAGATAGAAATCGTAAGTACAAAGAGATATATGCATAAACAAAAATCACTCATCCCAGGCCTTAGTTTCTCATGGAAACGAGCATTAGGAATAACGAAAGTAAAGCAGAGCATAAGTCGCACCACTGGCATGCCCATGACCAAAACAGGATTGGAACGCAAAATTGGAAATACCATCATCAAGTTTCTTACAAAAGGAATTAGATGAAGGGATTTCATACAATAATAATACGACTTCATACAATAAGACTTTTAATAGACATAGCTTTTTAAGAATAGTTGTATTTTTGCCGTGTTGCAAACTAATAAACAAATGATACTTACGCCTATGAGGGCTTCCACGCATCGCCTTCCGATAGGAACATAGCGATAAAAGTATTAAATTTATAATGTCAGATTATAACATTTTTCCCTATATGTGCAAATAATATTGATTTGTCCAAAAATCCAATTACACACCCCTATTTTTAGTATATAGTTCATATAGTATAAACAACGCTCCACAGAACAGGCTTTCTAAAAAAGGAAATTTTACGGAATTACATATCTTCTATAGATAGTCCTCTGTAAATAATCTCGTATCCTTTAAATGTGCCGACGGCTTTGAAGAACAGTTCAGATTTGGCCTTCAGAACATTTTCATCAAAGTTTTTCGCTTGTCGCTTAACCTCAATAAATTCAATCTTGTTATCCAACTCGTCCTCGGCAACAATGTCAATCTCGTTTTCGCCTTTTCGGTCGTGCCAATATCCAAGGCGAGTGTATGCTCCCGATTCTTTCAGCATTTCATTAAAGTAGCTTTCTAGAGACTTCCCGCTCACTATTGTAAAATCACGCTCTGCTATCGATTTCAATTTATCATTACCACCCGCCTCGATAATGTGCGTATATTTGTATATGAATCGGAACCAGAATTTTAGGAACTGATCGTTGATGGCATAATGTACATTTTTGTTACTTGACTTCTCGTAAACAGGTTGCATCTTGCTTATCAAGCCATACTCTTCACTTAGATTTTTTAAGTATCCTGATAGCTCTTTTATATTGAGAGCATTTTCTATTTCTGAACGAGTGTTTTTTCCTTGGGCTATAAGTGTAAGTATTGAAAAATAGATACCGTAATCCTTTCCAAACTCCTCTACAAGCATATTCTTACCTTCTGGCAGAAAATAGGAATCACGTTCAAAGAACATATCCATCATTTTCTTTTCGGTAAACTTTTTTCTGTCGATAAACAACTCAACATACTTAGCCACACCGCCAGTCAGAGTATAAAGAGCCAACAAATCTGATTTCTTATAATCTGGGCAATATTCAGACATAATTTCTTTTAGGACTGAAGGCTTAAAAGGCCGAACATGCATTGTTTCTGTTTGTCTACCAAAAAGTGGTTGCTTCTTATCCTTAAATATCTTATTCATCAAGGTGTTCACAGAGCCTGCCACAATCAGGTTGATGTGAGCCTTATTTTTATAACTATCCCATATGTTTTGCATATCGGAATAGATAGATGGATTCACTCTATAGAAATCCTGGAACTCATCAATAAAAAGGTTGATATGCTGAGTCTGAGACAATTCCATAATGAATTTGAATACGGTAGCAAAAAACATTCCTTTGCTGTCAAGCATGGGTATATTGAGTTTTGTGCGAATCTCGTCAACATATATCTCGCATAGATCGGCTTCGGCTTTGCGAGCAACAAAAAAGTAGAGCATTGTTTTATTCTCATAAAACTTCTTGACCATCTCCGTTTTACCAATACGACGTCTTCCCGTAATGATGGTAAATTGGGCTACTTCATGAGACACTTCCTCAATTTCTCTAAGCTTTTCAAACTCTTGTTCTCTATCAAAAAATCTCATATCTAAAAGTTTTATCGTAATACTCATTACCGTAACAGCGGTTACGATGATGCAAAAGTACAAATAAAATTATCATTCATGCAATAAATCCATAGTTTTTATGGTTTTTGCTGCAAATAAGTATCCCTGACACCCAAAATGTCGGTGACATGTTGGAGACAAAACCACTTGAAAGACAGCAGAGAGTAAGCATTAAGCAGGGTTATCTCCGACAAAACAACTTAAGTGAAATGTCGGAGACAATCAAACAATTTACCATTCTCCCAATGCAGCCAAAATCTCACTATTGGCATTATCCACTACAGAGGTGTCGAGCGTAGAAAGGTATATAAGTGTGATCTTCTCTGAATCATGACCGAGGGCATTGCTGATTATGCTAATCGGGATTTGCTTCTGTTTGGCTATGCTAGCCCAGCTGTAGTGCGCGACATACATTGTCAAGGGGATTGGCAACTGAAGCATTTCTCCAATCTGCCTTAAATGACGATTGATTCGTTTGGACAGTTTCTTATAGGTTTGCCTATTGATAAAAGAAAACAGGTACACAACCAGGGTTTCGGACTGACCAATAATATTGTGGTATTTGTTGCAAACTTATGTCCCTTTTTTCAGAATATAAAAACAACTCGTACTAAAAAAATCTCTTAAAAAGGGAATATAGGCAATCACTCTGTTCAATTTGCGTGGAAATAATCCGAACTTAACCTGATAATGAGGATTGATAAGCCATAATTTCCTATTTGCAATGCGTAAAACAGTCGTTTTTACCATGCTTTCAAACGATTCTATTGATACCCTTGTTTTTTTAATAGAAAGTAGCTCTTTAATGCAGTCCTCGTTTTCTCCAAAAACTTTCAGTAGCCCCCGATATACAGTCGTAGGAAGTAGGTGAACAAAGGGCAGACGGGAAAGTATGGAGTTTTGACAAATCTGCTGATGCCCACCAAATGGCATTTGCCAAGCTGGGAACGACATGAAAACAATGCCCTGAGACTTTAGATATTTATCCAAATTTGAAAGGAATAACTTTTTATTGTCTATATGTTCAAAGACATCATGACAGATGATTATATCAAAACTCAGTTCCAATTCTTTTAGTTGAAAAATATCTTGTACATAAAATGTTCCCTTTGCATGGGCATCCGCAAAAAAGATTCTTGCATCTTTAATCCGGCAGGCTGCAATATCAACTCCAATGACACGACATCCCATTTCAGAGAAAGGAAGTAGATTGCCACCGTCACCACAGCCTAATTCTAACACATCTGTTTCTGCCTCTACTGAATGCCAGTGTTGAATATATGGTATAAAATAGTTCTTGCTTGTGATAGAAAGTTCTTTGAAATAGATAGCTCTATTTTTATGACGTTCTTGCATGAAATAATTATTTGTAGTCACCCTCACCTATTTTGTTGTTCAATTTGCGGAGATCTCAATTTGTGAGCTTGCCATCAGAACGATACTTGATTTGTGCGTTTACAACAGTACAAATACTCAATACTACAAAAGCTAAAACTGCTTTTGAAAATTTAATAATACAATCTCTCATGATGAATAGTTTTAAATTAATATTTATTGAATTGTTCTCTATAATTACGATAAGCCATTTTGTAGAAGACTGCATGATAACCATAACTTTTTTTACCACGACAGACGGATTCCTATAGGCAAAACCACATTAAAAGATTTTTCTGTCCGAATTGTTTTTACTCCATCTCCATTATTGAAGTAATAATGTAAATTGGGTTCCGCATAGATTCCAACGGATGGTGTAATTTGATATTGGATGCCTATACCCAAATTCGTTGACCACTGCAAAGATGGATGTATGTCATTCTTTTCAAAAAAAGTAATTTGTCCGCTTTCATCAGATGCAATACTTTCAGAGGTTGCCTTTATAGGGATGTCCAAAGTTACTCCAGTAGATAAGTAAACGAACAGTCTTTGCTTATTATATATATTAAATGTTCCTTTCAAGGGAATTCCTATATAGTTGATTTTTTGTGTTTCTTTCAGATAAGAATTGGTAATAGTCGTAAAATCAGAATGTAAATATGTGTATTGGAAGCCTGTTTCAAGTCCCCAATGTTCATCAATTTTTTTATTAAAAGACAGAGATAATACTATAGGAATGTGGTGGTATGATTCTTTTATTACCTCTTGTGGCTTTTCGGATGAGATGCCACCAAGAATTATCGTTTTTTGAATATTTGTTTGCTTATTTACTCCTGAATAAGACAAAGCTAATGACCATTTCTTTTTATTATGGAGTGGGAATTGAGGAACAATGGTATAATGAGTGTTTTTGTCCTCTTCAAATTCTTCGTCTTTAATTAGGGATATTCAGTTAAAGGCTGCAGATGACGGCTGCAGAATCTTGCGAGACTCCTATAAATGCCAGAAAA
>CANQSM010000148.1 GCA_947626525.1 uncultured Phocaeicola sp.
ATTCAACGTTATGACCATAGCGGTAAGATAATAAATGATTTCTATATCAATGACGTAAGTTATTTGACCTATGAGTCAGATGAGTTGCGCTACTCTACCTCTAAGAATTACAATGAGGAAGGCACACTCACCAGTGAGACGGAAAACAGTGAGCCGTTGCCAGTGGAGAAGATGGCAAAATGCCGGCGTTATGAGGCAGAAAGCGGATGGTATGGACTGATGACAGCAGATGGCAAGGTCATCACACCCCCTTCATACTGTAGCATTCAGGCAATAGGTTATGACATGTACCTTTGCAAGGACAATGACGAAGATGGTGTGATACTGAATGGTAAAGGTCAAAGGATTGGTTAGGTTTCAGGATTGGCAATGTTCTCGGCAAACATATTGCTCATAGATGTTTGCTTGATAAGATTGAGCAGGATGGCAGGATTGATGTACTTGCCATCCTTTTTTAATGTCAAATGAAGATGCGGCCCAGAACTGCGACCGCTGTTGCCTGTCAGGGCAATGATGGTGCCGGGACGGATGTGATAGCCTTCGGTGACGAGGGCTTGGGAGAGGTGGCAATAGCTGACGGTGAAGTCGCCGTGACGGAGGGTGACATAAAGACCAGAACGTTTATTTCTGCCTACCTTGATGACTTCGCCGTGCATCATGGCGTATGCAGGTTCGTAATATGCCTTCAAATCAAGCCCGTTGTGTAGGGCTTTTCTTTTTGTGATTGGGTCTCTGCGGTAGCCGAAAGGGCTGGTGACAGTGATATGACGGAGTGGACTGACAAGTGCCAGGAGGCGGTCGGTCTGCTCCGTTTGGGTTTGTATTTGGGTAAAGGTAAGAGAGTCTCTCCGCTGATGCGTCGAGCACGGGGGCTGTTGCTCGGGTGTTG
The DNA here is from genome assembly GCA_947626525.1 of uncultured Phocaeicola sp. GTDB lineage: Bacteria > Bacteroidota > Bacteroidia > Bacteroidales > Bacteroidaceae > Phocaeicola_A. The sequence goes on from CANQSM010000148.1 coordinate 890, forward strand.
TGGACTGCGTCGTTTTTGGCATAGCCTTGCGGTGTGCGTTGGTCTGCGTGACGGTGTTGAACTGGGCGAATACTGTCGCTGATGAACAGAATATTGCTGCTATTGTGATGAGTAGAAATCGTTTCATGGTGCAAAGTTAACAAGCAATTATTGGACTGGCATAATGAACAAAGGGAAGACAAGAAGATTGTAACATAATATAGCAATCGAGTTTGATTTTTGAGCAGAAATCAAACTCAAATAATAATAATCGTCAAAAATAGCACGCATTATCTTATGTAATTCTGCTTGTCTCTGAATAGGTATATAACTTTGCATGAGTTTAATTTTAAATTCAAAGATAAAGTATGAAGCAAGTACGATTTGAAGAGAGCGAGGTGCCTTATCAGACACTGGCTCGTTTTGGTCTCACACAGGAAAAGATTGAAGACCTGCCCTTGTGGGCATTGGAAGATATTGGTCAGGGACGACGTTCGCCGTTGCTGCCCATTCAGGTGACTAATGATGAGGGCGAGACGTTGAAGAGCCGCACCCGATTTGCGTTAGTCCGTATGGAGGACGGCAAGGTGGATGTGGTGTTCTATCCGCAGTTGGAGAAGTCACCGTTGGAGGCTTTTACTCAGGAACAGCAGGAGGACTTGCTGGCTGGAAAGGCTATCCTTGCCGACGTGAAGGATGCGGAAGGCAGAAGCAGCAAGGCTTTTGTGCAGATTGACACGGAGACCAATCAGGTGATGTCCGTGCCTACGCCTGTCATCGGGCGCAACTTGGAGGTGCTGAAGGATGAGCTGAACCTGAGTTCGGCAGAACTGACAGTTATGCAGAAGGGTGAGCCGCTCACGCTCATCATGGAGGATGAACAGGTGACGGTGGGTATTGACATGAACGACAAGACCGGAATAAGGATTAATCAAGGCGACAGTCAGAAGTGGAAGGAGAACACCAAGCGAGAGTGGGACAAGTACACCTTTGGGTGTTACGGCTGTTGGGTCATGGACAATGACGGAAATCTTGACTATGTGCCTGAAGAGGAATATACAGAAGAATTATGGAATGAACAGAAGAAGAATGGAGAACGCAACCGCGCCTCTTTTTCCATGCACAAATAATCTACACATAATATAATAAGTATATGGCAGCAAACAAATATTATCCAGAGGATGTGCTCGTAGAGAAGATGCAAAGCGGCGAGTACGGTTGGTTGGAGTATGTCAACCATCATTCTGCTGAATGGCAGGAAGAATACGAAAGCTATTGTCTGAAGAACGGACTCTGCATTTGTGAAGAGAGTGCGGAGCAGTTTGTACATCACAAGGATGAGGAACTGGAAAAGGCGATAGAGAACGGAGAAGCTTGATAAATGAAGAGTGAAGAATAAGTATGGCGATAAGAAAGAATACGAATCCCCAACAGATGGACCTGCAACCAGAGATGCGTGACCTGCTCATGCGCAATGGTATGCAGGCACATGTGGTGAGCAATGGCAGCGGCTATCAGCTTGTGGTGCAAGGTCACGACAGTCCGCTGCTCACCTATAACATCACCGAGAAGCAGATGTTGGCACTGACCGACTGGGGAACTAATCATGCCAACAAGTTAGCCTATAATACCTTCACAAGTATTGTGGGCAACGACTTCTATATGCCCAAGAACTTCGTCCATGCACGCAATGCCAACGGTCGTGTGGCTATGGGGCTGCACGGCTATCGTGTTGGTATCGGCGAGTATGGACGGATGGGGCGCATCGGAATGCCACCACCCTTCTTAGGTTGGACACCACGCAGTCAGGAGGGATTCCATCTTCGCAGAGTTGGAGGACGACTTTTCTTTCCTGAAGCACCGATTGTTCCTGAACGTTGGGACGGCAGGATGAAGCCAGGCGAGTTTCAGAGCGGCGGTTACGGGTTCTACTATAAGGGGCAGCAACAGAGTTATAGCCCACAGCAACAGGATGTGCTGAAGGATTTAGAGGCTGTAATCACACCCTCGATCAGCCGTCCGAGAAGCACGGAGCCAGCCAAGCCCTACAACGAACTGATAACCTCGAATGTCTATTTCACCAATGAGAAGTGGCAGGAGTGCTTAGCTTCGCATGGCATCATCATTGATGAGAGTGCGAAGACGCTGACCATCCAGTCGAATAGCGTCAATGCCAATATGGTGTATGACCTGACGGACGAGGAACTGAAGAAACTTACCTCCAACTCCATCAAGGAAGTGCCTGTTGTTCAACGTTTGGAGATGTTGAATGGTATCATCAAGGACGACTTTGCCGACAGAATCCTGATGGACACACTCAATAGTAAGGAGCGCATCGACCTGCATCTGCATCCTGAAGTGGAGCAAGACTTACTGCAGCGACAACAACAAGACGAGGAACGGCTGCTTCCATTGGAAGAGGAAGAGACTGTCAGGCAGAACGTGTTGCAAGGAGATGCCATGGTGAGAGGCGAAGACCTTGCCTTGCTTAATGAGAACAAGGGTTGGTATCGTGAGGGAGCGCATGGGCGTGAGGTGGAAGTCGGTGATATTGTGGTGGAGAAAGTTCCACAAACAGAGGGAGAAAAGAAAGGCGAAGACAAGTATCGCATGACCGCCATCATCAACGGTGAAGCCATCACGCATGAAATCAAGCAGAAGGACTATGACAAGTTCTTGGCGGTGGATGACTACCATCGCATGAAACTATTCTCGAAGGTGTTCAATGAGGTGGATATGAAGACACGTCCCGAAGCCAATACCGGATTGGGTACAAAGATACTGGCGGCATTGACGGCAGGAGCAGTCGTTACAGCTGAGGTGGCGCATGATGTGAACCATCATCATCATCGTCCGGCACCTGAGTTTTATGGTGAGGTGCATGGCGGTCCACGTCCTTACTTCAAGCCTGGAGTGGATTCTCCACAGGAGATTGCTGCAAGATACTTTGAGGCAGAAGCCAATCATGTTGCCACGGAGATAAGGAGAGGATATTAACAATTTAGAATTTATAATTTACAATTTATAATGAGCAACGAGCTGACATACGATGACTTCCTGGACAGGTTGAGCATACAGGAAGTGCTGGTGGACGCAGGGTATCATCTGAATAAGAGGGATGGCTTGCGTTATCCTTCGTATGTGCGTACTGACAGTGAAGGCAGACGGGTGCGTGGTGATAAGTTCATTGTCACGCAGAACGGAAAGTGCTGCTTCCAACCGCCGCAGCAGAAGGTGTATAACGTTATTTCGTTCATCAAAGAGCACCCCGAAATGTTTTCTGAGAACAAGGCAGGTATGGCACCAGACCGACTTGTCAACCTCGTCTGTAACCGACTGCTCAACCAACCCATTGAGGACAGACCATCAAAGATTGCTGAGCCCAAGAAGAACATCAAACCATTCAACCTGAATGATTACGACATCCATAAGTTCAATCCACAAGACAGGGAGACGCAGAAAAAGTTTTATCCTTATTTCAAATTCCGAGGCATTGACCTTTATACGCAGTATGCCTTCCATCGGCATTTCTGTTTGGCGACCAAGCATCGTACGGATGGGCTCACCTTTGCCAACCTTGCTTTTCCGCTTGTCCTGCCCCAAGAGCCCGACAAGACCGTGGGCTTTGAGGAACGAGGGCGACCAAAGATAGATGGCAGTGGCGGTTATAAAGGCAAGGCAGAAGGAAGCAACAGCAGTGAAGGGCTGTGGATTGCCAACCTGACGGGCAAACCGTTGGAGAAAGCAAGCGAGATAGTATGGTTTGAGAGTGCCTACGATGCCATGGCACACTATCAGATAAATCCTGTGAAGGGTGTCTTCGTCTCGACGGGCGGTACACCCACCGAGGGGCAGATGCGAGGACTCTTGTCTGTTACCCCCAACGCACGGCACTATTTGGGCTTTGACAAGGACGATGCCGGACGGCAATTTGTGGCAAACTTCAGGAAGGTGGCAGCAGAAATGGGCTTCCGTCACGAGAACGTGCAAGCCTACCATCCATTGGGTTGCTACAAAGACTGGAACGATGCGCTACTCAACAAGAAGTCGGAGGCACTGATTGCCAAGGGTGAGCCAGACAGCTTTGACTATGCCGAGTTCATCGCAGCCGGCAAGGCAGAGAAACAAAGGGAAAAAGAAGAAAAGAACACATATCGTAGAAGCGTATGAGACAAGAAGACAATAGCATCATCATCTTGCGACCCAGCATCTGGCAGTATTTCATCAACGAGCTGCCCCTGTTGCTGTTGTGCGTGGCCATGCTCTTAATAGGAGGGTTGCCTGATTGTGCATATAGCACCCTGTTGCTGGTACTCAGTCTTTTGTCCTCCCTCTGTTTGATCTACCGATTCATCTATCTGAGGAGCATCCGTTACCATATCGGGAGCGAGCAACTCATCTGTGAGCATGGCGTGTTTCAGCGGAGCGTGAACTACATGGAGCTGTACCGGGTGGTGGACTTTGCGGAGCATCAGACCTTGATGCAGCAGTTGTGCGGACTGAAAAGCGTGACCATGCTGTCGATGGACAGGACGACACCGAAACTGGATATGACAGGCATCAGCAAAAGCTATGATGTGGTGAGTGTGATACGAACAAGAGTAGAGACGAACAAACGAAGAAAGGGTGTGTATGAGATTACGAATAGATAAGATTTGGATTGTTGTCGTGGCATTGGTACTTGCCATTCCGTCAGCCCATGCACAGATTGTTACAGCCAACCCTTTGGAATGGATGGCACTGGCTGAGGGCAACGAAGCCATCAACGGTGAGATAGAGAAGGAGATCAAGGGGCAGACCAAGACCGCCCTGTTGCAGAACACCATCGCCGCTGAGTTCACCAAGATACACGAATGGGAGAAGAAGTACAACAATTATCTGAAGACCGCCAGCGGTTATGCTTCTTCCCTCAAAGCCTGTACTTATCTGTACGATGATGGCGTGAAGATATTCATAACCTTGGGCAAGATGCGCAATGCCATCAGCAACAATCCGCAAGGCATCGTTGCTACCCTCTCGATGAACAATCTGTATATGGAGACCGCCACGGAACTGGTGTCCGTCTTCACCTTGCTGAAGGATGCGGTCGCCAAGGGAGGCGCGGAAAACATGCTGACTGGTGCGGAAAGGAGCAAGACGCTGTGGGCACTGAACGACAAGCTGAGTGCCTTCAGCAAGAAACTGCATCGGCTCTATCTGTCTATA
>CANQSM010000149.1 GCA_947626525.1 uncultured Phocaeicola sp.
CAGTTTTCTGGCATTTATAGGAGTCTCGCAAGATTCTGCAGCCGTCATCTGCAGCCTTTAACTGAATATCCCTACATTAAACTCGGTACGGTAGGCAAGCGCCTTTTTCGACAAATCGGATTTGGTGTGAATCACCGGGCCAAACATTTCGAACAGCTCCATATGTATCCAAGCCCGCAACGCATAAGCCTCTCCCAATATCAAATCGGAATGTTCGATGGTTACGGCATGAGGTTCTAAATAATGGATCAACGCATTACACTCCGCAATGGCTTGGTACATACTGCTCCATATTGTACTAAACAAACTCACATTTGTAGACCATTTGTAATTGTACTGACACAAATTATAATATGTATGTTCGGTATCGTTGACAATGGCAGATTCATAATACTGAGCCAACGCATCCCGCATACCATAAGACAACTCCCTGCCATAAAGTCCTTCTGACGTCAAGATATAATAAATACCACTTAACGCTGAGTTACAACCTTTTGCTGTCTCATACAACTCCTCAGCCTCTACCTGTCCTTCCGGAGTAACCTCTAACCAACTGTCGCAGGAGGTAACAAGAAGCAGCCCACCTGCCGCAAACATGATTGCTAATTTATTTTTTATGATGTTCATACTCATTCCTTTTATAATCCAATATTCAATCCAAATACATAACTTCTCTCGAACGGATAGTCCAATCCACGCTCCTCTTTGATAGAAGAAACTTTAAACAAATCGTTCGCATAGAAACTCACACGCAATGTACCCAATTTCCATTTGTTCAAAATAGTCTTGGGAAAATCGTAAGAGAGCGAAAGACTGGTAAAGCGTATGTAATTCTCGCGCTGTACAAAGCGGCTGGAGATGTAAGGGTTCTCGTAATCTTTAATATTTCTATACAAAGCATGGTCACCCGGATTCTTCCACCTGTCATGCAATACCCGGCGGTCGGCATTTTCCGAAGGATTTGCTCCTTCCACCCGGGAAGCCAACGTCTGGTTGTATGAGTCACCGCCCAAGCTATACTTAAATATAGCATTCAGGTTCCATCCCTTCCAATAAACATTGGTTCCGATGTTTCCATACACCGTTGGTTCTTTGTCGCCACACAGCACTTTATCCGCAGCATCCCATTCATAAGTTTTCGTTATACCGTCTTTCTTTAAAAAAACCTCTTTCCCTGTTCCCGGATCAATACCCAATGACTGCACTGCTTTGATAGCTGTCATAGACTGTCCCTCTTCGTACACATTGCCCGGCACAAACTCATTCTGGTTGTTCGAAGCATTGATACCTTTCATCTGATTGGAGATTTTCTTCAACACATTCTTATTGTTAGAAGCTTGTACCCACAGTCTCCACTCCAAATCGTTTTTCAAATCTTTAATCAAAGCGCCATTTACCGTCATCTCATATCCCTTGTTCTCAATTTCACCCAAATTGCTGGTAAACGAATTGCTCTGCAAACCGATAGAAGGCGCCACGGTGACACTGGTCAACATACCGTCAGTCAGTTTACGATAGTAGTTAAAGGTCATATTCAAACGTCCGTTCCACATGCCCAAATCAAAACCCACATTGGTCTGATATTGGTTCTGCCATTTCAAGTCGGGGTTACCATATCCCATCAGCAATGCGGCCACGGAGGTATTATATAGTCTATCGGTACGATAATTGTACATGGTTTTGGCCTGATAGGCACTAAATTCCTGGTTGCCGGTCACACCATAAGAGACACGTATCTTCAACAAATCCAATATAGAGTTTTTCGACCAGAAATGTTCGTTGTGAATGTTCCATCCGCCACCTACCGACCAGAACGGTGCCCATTTCTTGTCCGAACCAAATTGAGAAGAGCCATCGTAACGGCCTGAAAAGTCAGCAAAGAAGCGGTTGTCATAAATATAGTTGATATTGGCAAAGAAGCCCATGGAACGGGTCATACTTTCACTACTTCGTGGTTTTGAGTTCTCGGTATATTGGATAGCGAATGCCGGATCGGCATAACGGTCATCAGCAAAACCGGTCGCCGAAAATCCTCTCGATTCGGTTTCCGATTCCGTCATTTCTCCTCCCACACTAACATAGATCAGATGCTTTTCCGCCAACATCTTATTGTAATTCAAGGTAACGTTACCCGTTATATTCATCGACTTTCCATTGCTCACAGAAAGTGAACCTCTCTTTTCAATCGGAGTAATCTCCATTTCTCCTCTTGAGTTATACATATATTGAGAAGAGAAGGGTGAAACATAAACTTCACCTTCCGTATTGCCTTTTGTCAAACTGAACTGTCCTCTCAATTTCAATCCCTCCATGATGTTCCAATCTACATTCAACTGCTCCATGAAAGATTCCGTATTAGTATAGTTTTTGTTCGGCAACTGCGCATCATACAACGGATTAGGCAATCCGCTCAACAAAGTAGGAAGCACTTCGCCTTTTTCATTACATACCCGCTCGTAAGGATTCAATTTGGCATATTGCGAAAAGTTTCCATACGGAGAGTTGTAAGCATGGGTGTAAGAGTAAGAGGCATAGTTCTGAATGGTAATTTTATCCTTGATGCGGTAAATCAATTTGAATCCCAGCCCATAACGGTCACGACCAGACTCTTTCATCACACCGTTGGTTTGATTATACATGGCATCGATACCATAGCGCATCTCGTTTGCACCACCATCGATATAAATAGAGTGTGCCTGAGAAAAAGCATCTCTGACGGGTTGTTTCAACCAATAGGTGTCTACGCCTTCCTGCACATTCTTATATCTTGCATAATAATCGCATTGTTTCTTGTAATCACTTTTTATATCACCGGTAGGGTCATATAGCCCGGCCAGTTGCTCATATTCCAGCTTCTCAGAAGCATTCATCAAATCATAATCTGTCAGGTCGACAAAAGCGATGGTCGGCTTGAAGTCGTAGTTGACACGAATCTTTCCGGCCTGCGGCGTAGTGGTCTCAATCACAACCACACCGTTTGCCGCCCGCGAGCCATACAGAATAGTAGCCGAAGCATCTTTCAAGATGGTTATGCTCTCGATACGGTTGACGTCCATATCATATACTTTCTGCAAAGAGACTTCGAATCCGTCCAAAATAAACAACGGAGTAGTAGAACCCTCTTGGAAAGAGCCTTTTCCACGGATAGTAAAGTCAGGCAATACGTTAGGGCTCGAACCGGCATTATTGTTTTCATTGATTTTAAATCCAGCGTCAATGGCACTCAACGTAGTAAAGATGTTGCTAGTATGCACTTTCTGCAAGTCCTCTTTCTTAATGGTGGTCACCGCCCCAGCAAATCCCTCTGTTCTACGAGAGATGTAACCATTTACGACCACCTCTTCCATGGCATTAGCGTCTTCAGCCATCACAATTTGCATACTTTTCTGAAAATCGGGGCGCATGGTTATCTCTTTGTAACCCACGTAAGTGAAACGCAGGCTGGCGCTTTGGGGCACGTCCAGTTCAAATTCGCCATTGATGTTGGTGGTCACACCGGTCACCACCTTACCACCTTGTATCACAGCCACGTTGACACCAATCAACGGCATCCGCTCGCGACTATCGACCACGATACCTTTTATTTTACCCCCCCCCACAGAATTTTGCTTCGCAGCACTGATCACCACTGTATGGTTGCTAATGGTATATTGCATTCCGTACTTCGACAAACAAGTGGTCAAGGCCTCCTCTACCGTTACATTCTCCATCTGTAAGGTCACCCCTTTAATCTTATCCACCTCGTCAACACTATAGGATATGCCATAAGTGGAAGACTTCATGATTTCTGAAATGGCCTCTTTCAACGCCACATTCTTCACGTTTACACTGACTCGCATCTCGTCCACCTCCGCTCCGGAAGCAACGTTAACAAAGAGCAGAAACATCAATGCCCAAAGCCCTAAGGGCTTCCATAGCGCATCGGCAGTTTTCCTACCGAATTCATTCAAGAACTTTTTCATAGATTCTCTCTTTAAAAATTAAAATGGTTAACTATTTGGTTTATTTCTCGTTGATTCAAGTTCATTTGTCGGGCGAAAAGAAGGTTACAGTACGTCCCTCCACCTTATAATCTACTTTCCGGGTGAGGCGCAACAGCTCCAACACCTGTTCGATGCAGCCAAACTGCTGTGCTTTGACCAAAAACGAATAGCGGGCGGTAGCAGGAGAATCGAACCGGACGCAAATATCATATCTCCGCTCCAGCTCTTTGGCAATATCACCCAACGTACGGTTGTTGAAGCAGAGTTTCTTGTGTCTCCACGCTATAGTGCTCTCCGCGTCAACGGTCTTTCTCTTCTCAAGCCCCTTGCCACTGTGATCAGTATATACTTCCTCGCCAGCCACCAACACCATCCGGTGGCCAGTTCGACAGTTCACCTGCAATTTTCCTTCCACCAAGACAATGCCGCAAGTTTCCTCATCGGAATAATCTTTCACATTAAAAGAGGTGCCCAGCACTTTAGCTTGTAAACGTGGAGTACGAACAATAAAAGGACACAACGCATCGTAGGCTACCTGCATATAAGCCTCACCTTCCATATAGATTTCTCGCGCATGCTTCTTCTTGAAAGAGACCGGATAGATAAGTTTCGACTGGGCATTCAAGTGGATGTGCGTGCCATCGGTCAACACAATCTCGCACGTCCGACCACGAGGTACCACCAACTCGTTATATAGCACCTTTTCCGACAAAGAATCGGAGAAAGCGAAGTCTTCATAAGTCAACTTTCCATCGGGAGAGGAAGTGATATGTACGCCATCGGATTCAAACAAAAAAAGACGGGAGTCAGTCAATATACGGTTCTCGCCGGTAGAAAGCTTCAGCGAGACATTGTAATGCACCTCGGGAATCATCACTTCAGTTTCGGAATAGAGCGGTCTCTCCCAGTTCTCATCCAAGGTACGGAACTTAAGCCCTAATCCCACCAATACAGCCACCATGACCGCTGCAGCGTAATAGAGCATACGTCTCCTTCCGGAATGTCCATTTATGTTATGCAAAAATCGGCTCAAGTTCTCTTCCCTGCGACTCCTAAGTTCGTACAAGTGCTGTAAGTCTTTCCGAAGTTTTTTCGATTGAGCCAACTCATCCCATACAGAAAAGGATTCTCCCAAATGGGTACTCGTTTCTTTCGAATTCTGTTTCTGATCAGTCTTCCTCTTTATCATTTTTTATCCTTTTTCTATTTATATAACACAGGAAACGCCCAAACTCGTGAAGAGAAATTGAACTTTTTTCATAAATCTTTTCCATCTTCTATTTTTACCGTACACCAGCCCTCACATTCCTGTGAAAGAAAGTCTCAACACCTCCTATCCGGTCCGAAACAGGTAACTTCCCCTTTTTTCAATGTCGCTCCCGACTCCAATCTTCCTCCTTTCACCTGAAGACTCGATTAAAAAGGCATAGCAGGTGAAAGCAATCTTGCCTCACTGACTACAGCAACTCACCATTTTCCTTATTGCACCTATACGTTTTTCCTAAGGCATGAAAGCAGGGCATAGGCATTAGTTCCCTGTAAATCTACCTTTTGCCTCGCTAAAGGGCAGGATGATGCAATCCTGTATACCCATTAATTTTGTCTACGGAACTATTATGTTTTCAAAAGTGACGCATTCCCCCCCTCCCTCCGTAAGTTATGACATATTGCCGATGTAACCACGTCACTTTCCCTCGTAAGTACCATAATCAACACTCGCAACGGATGTCTTTTGAAAGAAGAAAAAGGACTCTCCCCGGAGCCGTAGCACTAACCAAACTCGTAGGCTTATGAGAACTCAAGCCACAAGCCTACGGCTTCCCATTGCTCAAGCATAAGTAACAACATTACTTTAGTATAAGTAGGGATATTCAGAATTTAGTCAACTAATTATTTGCCAATATGATAGATATTTTGTAACTTTACAAAGAAC
>CANQSM010000150.1 GCA_947626525.1 uncultured Phocaeicola sp.
ATGAAAACGACCTGTATTGATACTATACCAACTGCGGTGCAGTTCCGCAAGGCTCGAAAGGAACTGCTGGCGATAGCCAACTGCTACGAGCTGCGCAAGCGAAAGTTGCTTCGCGGAGTGTACTATGACCGCCAGCGCGACACGTTCCGCTGGTCGGGACAGGCTCACGACTATACGGTATGCATCAGGTAGTCATTCTATGCGGTCGCATACGCTCGTATGCTTCGTATGCGAAATATACGGGTGTATGCGACACTATGCGAGAATATGCTTTACTGATACTGTTACTGTAACTGGTACTGTAACTGATACTGGGAATAGTATAACCCACTAACGTGGCTTATACATGGATTCATTAAAATAAAATAACCCCCTATAATCCCCCTTGGGGACTTGCGCCCCTCTACATAGGGCGATAGGGCTAAAACAAACAGCGATATGGCAAAAAAGCAATTCAAAATCAGGGCGAGGCTCGTGTTCAGCGGGTACGCCGTCGTAGCAGCCGCCACGAGACAGGAGGCGGAGGCGATAGTAGGGAACGGGATGCACGCCCTGCTCGGCAAGGTGGAGGTATCACCAAGCGTAGAGGAACATATCAAGGACTGGGAGTTCAGCACCCACGCTGATACGACCGTAAACAGAAAGGAGGAGGAGCGCAATGTATAGACAGGAAACAATCATCAGGGTGTCGTTTCGCGAGGCTCCGCTTGCACACCAGCCGCAGCGCAAGGACTTCTACTTCGGCTGCTTGTCGGCTATCTACGAAGTGTTCACTTCCGAACAGGTTGGCTGCAAGGTAACAAACCTGTGGAATGCAAATATCAAGGTCGGAAGCCCGTATGCGAACAGGCTGTGCGTCGTCAGCCGCGAGCCGTTCGTCCGAAAAACGCGAGAAAAGCCCTCTCGCGCAACCGAAATGTTCGGGCAATAAATTACTCAACCGGAACGGAAAATTGCGCTCTCGTTGAAATTTGATAAAAATAACTGGTAATTTTGTATCAAAACCATTCAGAATATGGCACAGGCAGAGTTCTACAAGAAAAACGAATCCGACAAGGTGTGGTGGGTTGACGACCCTGAACACGTAGGGTTGCTCCGCTTCTCGTTCGACAGGCGGAAAGTGTACAACCTCTATTCCGACTATCCGGACAAACTCACGCAGGAGGAGCGACGGATATTCGACGCGGAGAACCCATTTTGGGTTGACTATTTCAAGGACAGGGGATAGTGCCTACTTGGTGCTACCTCCCTTGCCTTTCTGCTGCTTGCTGGCTGCGGTATTGATATAGCCCAACATAGACCTCAAATCAGATATTTCCTTGAACTTATCGACTTCTATCAGGAACGTACTCGATGTATATTGGGTGCGTTTTTTTGCGCAAAAGCGATGTTTCAGCACGTCGTTGTCGAGTTTCTTGTAGCCATTGGCGGAGGTGCTTTGTAGTTCGAGGTATTCGTACCCAGCTGCGGATTTCCTCACGACAGCGGCATGACCGCCAGTGATGAGTATGTATTCCTTTCCCTCTGTAATAGTAGCCAACAGCTTGCTTGACAGTGCGAAGTCGTCCTTACCGACTTCCTTGATGCCTCCGACGGCTTTGTTAATCTTATCCCAAGTAGAGCGCAGGGCGAACGTCGTTTGGCTCTGCCCTCCTCGGAAGTCACGTACCGACATGCCGCACCTGTTGCCAACGAAAGCGAGACACAGCGATGCGCACGATCCGACGGTCTTGTCTCCGCCTCCGACACGCTTCACTATAGACTCCAATGTCGCCTCTCCCGTGAGTGATTGTACGGGAACACGGGCTATTCCGACGGCTTTCAGTCCTTTTATCAATTCTTCAAATTTTGGCTGCTTCTGCACGGTCGCAACTTGCGTTATATATTTCCCGTTGTCTCGCAGAAAGTACGGTAGAGACTTCACCCTTGCCATACGTTCTCGGTTGTCCGTTACCCACTTCTTGAACTCCTGCGGTACGTCCTCCACGCGATTGACGCTCACACCGTCCAGCGGCTTTCCTACCATTATACGGACGTTGTCGGCTAACACTTCATCGGGTGTTTTCAGTATCGAGAACGTAGTGCAACGGCACAACGGGTGCCATCCGGAAAACTTGAAGTCCTTCGGGTAGCAGCCACGCCCTTTTGTCGCATTGCTCCCGAGCGGTGCGCTCAACTCGTCGCAGATGTCGTAGAACGGAACGCCATTCAGAGTGTGGTTGTTCGATAGCTCGATACGTATTCCCACGACGAAGTCCAGCTGCTGGTAACGGTCGTAGTCGCTCGTATGGTAGGCGATGTTGGTTTCCGTAGCGGCGAGCCGTCGGGCATTCTTGTAGCTGCTGCGATACACACCCCTACCGGGATGATAGGCGGCAGCTTTCTTAGAGAGCCGGAGGTTGCCGTGCTTGTCCCTCACCCTGCGGAACAGCTTGCTCGGCTCGCGCAGGTAGGAACGCAACCGTCGGCTCAGTCCGTCAGCGTCCAGCCCCTCGCCAAGCCCTATGTCTATGCCCATTTCGATTTCGTTCTTGAACTGGTCAGAGTACTTCCACACCCTGTCGGAAAGGTTCAGCCCGTTCTCGCGCCTCGTCTTGAACGCTGCCCGTGCCTCGTCGTTGTTGGTGTAATACACCCTGCGCTGCTCTGGGGTGAGTTTCGACACGTTCACGCCGAAGTATTCGTCCGCCAGTGCGTCGTTCTTGTCGTTTCCCAGTTTCCAGCCCAAGTCTATTCCGTCGAGTACTACCGTCTGCACACCGCTCCGCATGTCCTGTAGGAGGCGGTCGACACGCTGCTTTGTCATCGGGTAGTCGTCAAAGGAGAACGGTCGGTCGCTGCCGTCGTGTTGCACAATGGAGGCTATCAGCGCAGCCTCGCGCGAGAGTTCCTTGAACAGCTCGTCGATAGCCCGCTGAACAGCCGCCATGTTGCGCTTATTGCGCGCGTCCCATTTATTCGACCTTGGTGCCATTGGTAGCTCGTTTTTCGAAGCGTTCGCATTGAGGGTCTTTCAGGAATTTGCAGAACTTGCCATTCTTGGACTTGTCGTCGTAAGAGCAACGGCAGAGTATCAGCGAGCCGTCGTAGGCTTTTCCGCTCCAGTCGTATGAATACACGCAGTCGCGGCAGGTGTATTGTGGCTTTTGAGGCTCTTTCTTACGCCTCACAGCCGTTGTTGATGTTTTCCTTGTTGCCATAGTTGTAGGTGTTTATAGGGTTGGTTCTAATGCGTCTAATGCCTCGTCCTCGGCTATCTCCTGCATTGTCTTGTCGACGTCGGTCGAGTGTCCGTACATCTCAATGCTCTCGCGGTGGCTTATTAGCGGTTTGCCGCCATTTGCGGTGGTGAGGTTGTTGATGGTGTCTTTCTCGTCCGTGATAGTGAACGGGGTGATTACGTTTTCGACGGGCAGGGCGTCTATGTCGGCGTGATAGGAGGTCGGGAGCGATGCCTTTGTGAACGCCTTGACAACGTTTACTTCGCGGTCGTAGCACTCTATCAGCCTGCCGCTCTCGTCCTTGACTTTGAGTTGGGCGTCGATGAACAGCTGCTTGCGGCTCTCTCCGCTCATCGGGTTGGCTTTCATACTCTCGTAGCTCCAATCGGGCAGCTGCAACTGGGTGAAGAACGACTGGCGAAGCTCCGCAACGTAGAATTTGAGGTTTTCGACAGCCTGCGCCCAAGTGATATACTGTGCCGTGCTGCCTTTCGGGTACTGCATAATGGAGCGGAACTCCCTGTTCTCGTCCTTTTCGTCCCCATAGTTGATTTGTTCGTCGGCGAATACGACAAACACGGGCTTGGAGTTCTTGCGGAGGTAGTTCCCATTTCTACTCAACGTCCACTCTATCTCGAACACTATACGGCTCGTGTCTTCCCAAATGGGAGTAGGTCGGTAGCAGTACACCGCAGGTATCTTTCCGAGGGCATTCTGCTCGTCCTCCACAACCTCCCAGCCGCTGTTGCGCTCGTTGCTCCACTTTATGTGGCGGTTGGCGGTGTAGGCGTCGAAGTACGCTACAGTCATTCCGAGCTTCTTTCGGGTGTAGCCGACGCTGAGTGCTATCATGTCCCCGTACTCGTCAAAGAGAGGGTACAGCTCGTCCCCAAGCATAGGGGAGAAATTGCGGCAGCGAAATTTCAGGGGAGAGTTGAATCCGTAGATGGAGTTTCGCTCTTCGACCGCGTACCATAGGGTCATGACCTCGCACCCAGCGAACAGCATATTGCAGCGTTCGATGTTCACGCTGTCGATTCTGTTGCGCTCGAATATTTTCTCGATGTACGCAGCCAACTCCTTTTGGCGGTCGTTTTCGGGCTTGTACACTCGGCGTACCGGAATGCCAGTTACAAGCTCCGTCATTCGCTTGGTGGCGAGCTGCTGGAGATTGCATGTGATGCGTGTAACCAGTTCCACCGAGCCGTCGTCGTTGGTGATGTCAGGGTATTGCGCCTTGCACATTACGGGATGCTTGCGAGGGTCGAACTCGTGAAGCAGTCCGCGCCTGCCGCCCCAAGAGGGGACAGCGATTGGTTTGTCTTTTAGGGCTGCTATCATAGCTGCTGGTGTCAGCCCTGAATTGAGGATTTCGTCTATAGTCATACCTGTAGAAATTATTGGGTTGAACAATCAATAAACTTGTTTCGACAGACGTTTGCGGTCTATCGGCTTGAACGGGTTGCTGATGTGGTAGTCCACCGCATAGCAGAGGAGGTCAACGAACTCGTCGTGAGGCTTCGACGGGAAGCCGCAAATTTCGTCCACAAAAGCCTCGTTCCATGCACCGTCAACAAGTATTACACGACCGCCCTCAACCGTTGGCGAGGCGGCAAATAAACGTGTCTCCTTGCTGTCTTTCGGGGACTTCGTACACACAACGTTGAACGGTGTATTCTCCTTGAGTTGGTCTATCACGGACAGCCCGTTCGCCTTTGGCTCGATGCGTATTGAACTGCTGGCGGAATATCCGTGCTCCGTTACATACGGCGGAATGAAACGCAACAGGTCGGGGAACTTCATGTTCACCTTGTGGGCATGGGTTACGTAAAGGTCGCCTCCTATCTTGCAGGTGGCGATGATGCCCGTCGGGTCGTTGCTTGTCTTGTCGGTGTAGGCGGTGTCGAGAAAGAACACTACCGGCTCGCCCCCATGAATACGCTTGAACTCGTGAGGCGAGACGTGCTTGAACCAGTCGCGCTTGACGATGTTACCGCCTGCTACCGTAGGACGCTGCTGATAGAGAGCCGCGAACGTGCGAGGACTGCGCTGCTCGGTAGCTGTAAGCCGTTCGAGGGAGTGCCGCTCCTCCCATAGAGCCTCCCCGATCTGTCGGGGGTCTTCGGGCAGGGTGAGGTCTTCCCGTATGGCAGGGATGCGTATCACCGTCCACTTGTCCGCCTCGCGTTCGAGAAGCCGTCCTGCCAAGTCGTCCTCGTGCCAACGGGTCATAATCAGTATCTGCTTGCTGCGGTTGTGCAGACGGGTGAGGAATACGTCGGTGTACCAGTCCCAGTTGCGGTCGCGGTATGTCTGCGAGCCTGCCTCGATAGCGTCCTTTACAGGGTCGTCGATGATGCCCAAGTCAACAGGCGTACCGGTTAGCGAGCCGCCCACGCCGACTGCCTTGTAGAAGCCTCCGAAGCCGACAGTCTCGAACAAGTCAACGTTGCGCAGCCACCCTCTACGGGAGTCGTTCTTCACGTTGGAATTGTTCAGGTAGGTATTTGGGAACACGGAGGCATACTCTTGGCTGTCTATGGTGCGCTGTATGGAACGGGAGAACTGTTGCGCGAGGTCTGCGGAATAGGGGTAGTGTAAACTAAACTGTGTCAAGTTATTTTTTGGAGCTGTTTTGGGATATTGAAGGTTCCAAAGCGGCTCC
>CANQSM010000151.1 GCA_947626525.1 uncultured Phocaeicola sp.
TGTAGCGCGTCCGTTTGCCCAGCCGATGGAGTGCCTTGCTTTGCGTGGTGCCGGGGTTCTTTATCTTGGACGACTCATCACAGACAATGGCATCGGGTTTCCATTTGACGATTTCCTTTTCAAGCCGCCAGCAGGATTCGTAGTTGACGACCACCACCTGCAGAGCCGTCCCCTGCATGAAGCCGAATGCCTCCCTCTTCTTTCCGAGCGAACCCTCCAGCACCGTGAGCGCATACCGATAATCTGCAAACTTTTTGAACTCCTCCTCCCATACTCCGACAATGGATTTTGGGCAGACCACAAGGAGCTTGTTTATCCCCTTCTCCGTCATCAACGTTCCGATGATGGCAATCGTCATGAGCGATTTACCCGTACCCATGTCCGCAAGGATAGCCAACCCTTTGCTCTGTTCCAGGATCTCCAGCCCAAATTCATAGGCGGCTTGCTGATGCCGATACAGCTTCGCTTTGACCCTCGCGGGAGGGTGTGCCGAACCTGCGGTCACAAACGCCTTCTGTCGGCTTTGGGAGAGTGCTTTGAGTTCGTCATCGAGGGATGCGCCAAGAAGGGCAAGAAGGCTGCAATTTTCGGGCGACAACGGGATCACCCAGCATTTCTCATCCGCATCATAGAATCTTCCGTCAATTTCGCGGATGCTTTCCCGATACAGATAGCAATCGTAGATGCGGATCGTATCGTTACAGCGGACAGCGTACATTCATGCCCTCCCAATCAATAACGGGTATCATAGCAGTCGCACCGAACATTTCCAGGATCCGTTTGCTTTGGTTATAGTCGAACGGCTTCCCTCCGTTGAGGTGTTCCCTCAGTTCGATGACCGTCATGCCAAGCTCGATGACACACCACCACGGCGACATCCCGACATCTTTCAATAGCTTCAAAAACAATGCCTTATGTAACTTCATTTCCTCTTCCTCATCGGCTTTCCGAACTCGCGGATGATGCCCTGTATCAACGAAAACTCCTCGCCCGTCAATCTCGTGGCTACCCTTTCGAGCAGATCCACTTGCCTGTCCGACAAGTATTTCCGCCCCAAGTTGTATCCGTCTGCCACATGGACACCTCCGCCAACGCCTTTTGTCGTGTATAAAGGAAAAGACATGCTGAGTACTTCTATGTCGCGCTTGATCGTGCTGCGCGACACATTGAACTCGAACATAAGATTCTCGACAGACTCATGGCGATGCTCGCACATGTATTCGAGAATACTGTACCTTCGGTCCAAAGCACTCTGCATGTCCTCACCTCCTTTCGTTTTTCTTGTGGCTATTTTCCCGCACAAATGGTTCACCTGATGAACCCTGAAAAAATTTTTTTGGAAAATTTTTTTGCGGGACCGATGCCGTCAGTCCTTATAGGCATGCCCTCCCGCTGGTTTGGTTGTATTGTTTCATGGTGTCAGTCATGTTCTGCCGCTTTTTCCAAATTTATTTGGTAATTCAAGGATAGAACAGACAAATGCACTTTTTTTGACTTTGTTTGTCGAATAATTAAAATGATGAAAGTATATTGTCTTACGCCCCACCGTTTCTTGCCGCATCAAAGCAAAAAGCCCTCGATAGAACATCCCCTGGCTGGGGTTTGTCCTATCGAGGGCCTCTCAATGCTGGTTTAACCTCTCGACATGTTCAGTTGTGATCTGGATTTATAATAGACCCTGTTTCAGTCCGACCAGGAAAATTGTCACGTGTCGTCTTTTAGAATCTCTTGCCCTTTCGGCGCAAAGATGTCTAATTGCACATGGCGTCTGCTCATAACCTTAGATACGGTTATCGTTCCACATATACTACATTGCACTTTGGTGCGGCCTGTCCATTCTTGCCACCCAATTGTTTCCCGATGGCAATTGTGACACATCACCCGCACTGGTCTCCCATGTTCCTCACGCTCCATTCAACACAAGCCTCCATTCTCTAATGCCGATGAAAGAGCTGCGGCTTGTCGCGGGAACAATCTTCGTCACTTCGATGCCACCGCCGCCGATACTTCTTTATCGCAACACGATCTTTTCGCCGTCTCCATGATTTCCGAAGCGAACACCTCGGATTTGCAGTTGGCGCATTCATACCATCCGTCTGTCTCGTCCAACAGCAGTCCTTCATTTATATGCCCACAAAAAGGACATTTCAGATTATGCTTCCCCGTCTGATTCATTTGCATGATTGAAAAGGTCTCCTTGTATCAGTTCCTCGAATAAGTAATCTAAAAATTCATCTACTTCGGGCGGAAGATGAGTCTCTTCATCCATTGGCTGGCTCACCTCCTCTGCGGCGGGGACGACAGGTTATCTTCACAATAACATTCTCATCGGGAAGCCGTCCCTCAAAGAAGTTCTTGCCGAAGAGAGATTTTCGCATTTTGAGATCTGCGCCGCACCCCGCACAAGTTGTCTCCGTTGTCCTTAAACGCAGCCGTTTCGTTATTGGTGTCGCACAAAACATGCAGTACGTCGTTTTAGCCATTCTATCACCTCCTCACACCAAATCCTTGAGAACCTTGACCGCAATCCCCTGGATTTGCAAATCTTCCACATAAATATCCGACATTGACTGATTTTCGGGATGCAAGTAATATTGCCCGGCATCGTTGCGGCGCAGCCTTTTGAGGGTTACTCTGTTCTCCACAAGGGCGACAACAATATCGCCAGGCTCCGCCTCCTCCGCCGCCTTGATTAAAACCAAATCGCCATTGCCGATTCCCGCATCAATCATGGAATCCCCGTCCGCCGTCAAAAGATACCACTTTCCGCCGCCGAGGAATGCTTTGGGAAGACGGATGTATCCTTCAAGATATTCCTCTTCCGCTGCAAGCGGTCCGCATGGGATCGTACCGAGAATCGGCACACGCATCGTGTCCGTGACCGCAGAGGCACAGTCGGTCGATTGATATCCCCTCTTGCCTCGCGATAGTTGACCATCCTGCAACAAGATGGCAAGATACTTCTGCGCTGTGCCGACCGCAATATCGTGTGCGGAAGCGATTTCCCGCACGGAAGGACCGTATCCGCAGTTGCCGCAATAATCCTCTACATATTCTTTAATCCGCCCCAGCAACCCGCTGTCGATTTTTCTCATAAGCACCGCCTTATCCTATCTCGAACAACCGTTCGTGATAGAAGTGAGGTCATTATATCACACGAACATTCGTTTGTCAACGATTCGATGTCGTCATTTTTGCACACCCCGAAAAAAATTTGGGATGCCGATTGCATCCCAAATTTTCATGCCCCATTTTCAATATTTCCAATGCCAGCGCAAGTTTATTCCGTAACGGTTTCGTCCTTCGGAACGGGAATATAGACCATTTTAAGAGGAATGATCCTGCGATATTTATCGCTGAGCTTATCGTAGTATTTCAAAATCAAATCGACAAGCTCAGGTCCGTTGATTCCGCGGATGATGGGAGTGTTCTCAAGATAAGCGCGAGCTTTTTTTGTATAATTGGAGAGCGTCACGAATACGCCATAGTCCCCTTCGCGCATCGCCCCTTTCAACGACTGAATGGTGGTTTCCTTGATGTCGCCGTCTTGGCTCTTCACCTGCACCAAAATGCGCGGAGGAAGTTCGTCCTTGTATGCCGTGATATCGATCCCGCTGTCCCCGCCATGCGGAGAAAGAACGGTGCGATACCCCATCGCTTGCAACAAGTCTGCAACAAACCCCTCCAGGTCATAGCCCTTGAGATTTTTGCTGAGTTCTTTCAAGATGAAGTCCTTCGTACTCTCGATGATATCCTCGGCAGTGGCGGCGACACTCTCGTCTTCTTCCATATCGACAACATGGCTGTGTGTCCCCCTGGCGAGTAAGGTGTCCAAAAATTCTTCCGCATAGTTCTTTACCGTGAAGAAAGACATCGCGGAGCCGATCTCATAAAGAGCCCCTTGCGAGAATGCTGTCCGAGGGAGCTTTTTGATCCACCGTACCTTTCTCTGCTGGACATATTCCGTAGCGTCGGGCTGATATGTATACTCGCCCTCCACTTCGCCGAGATTGACCATTCTGTCCTGTTTGGAAGGATAGACAATATAATCCCCGATTTGCACTTCTTTTGCAAAACGATAGAGCATGCCTGCTCCGTTCGCGACATTCTGCTTGGGGGCATCGGGATAGATCTCCGCGTACTTTTCTTTGAATGCGGTTCTATCAACCAGCACGCTCAAATCCCCCATCGCCTTCCACCCGATGGCAATTACATTGTCGCGCATAAAAAGCGCATCGTCTTTGGTGTGGATCCCCCACACTTTCCTTTCCTCGTTCATGGTATTGTCTCCTTGCTCGATCTTTATTTTACTCCGCCACATCCATGATATTGTCCGTCCACAATTCGCATTGTGTCATGACGGTTTGTACCGCATCATCCATCCCTTCGGGGGGATACTTATGCTTTTTCAATAGCCGTTTGATGAGCATCCGCATCTTGGAACGTGCCGACTCTCTCTGTTGCCAATCGATTGTCTTATTGCGGCGCAAGGTTTCGGTCAATTCCTTTGTGATGGCGATCAATTCATCGTTTTTATAGAAATCCTTGATTGCCTGCGGCTTCGTCAAAGCATCGTAGAATGCCAACTCGTCCTCCGACAGTCCAAGAGTCTCCCCTTCTTTCTTCGCATCCGCAATTTGTTTAGCGATATTGAGCAGTTCCTCTATCACCTGTTCGTTTGTGAGGAGTCCGTTGAGGTAACGATTCATCGCCATCTGCATGATTTCGCTGAACTTTTCCGATTTCACGACATTGGTTCTGCGGAAGATGAAAATCTGCTCGGCAATCAATTTCTTCAAGAGTTCGACCGCCAAATTCTTATGCTTCATCTTGCCGACTTCGGCGAGGAATTTGGGATCGAAGAGCGAAAATTCTTCATGGATATCGGAGAACAGATTGATGACGCCTTCGCTCTTGATGCTCTGTTTCAGCAGTTCGTTGATGCGGGCGTTCATTTCGGGGAGCGAGATCTTCTTTCCTACCCCATAATTCATGAGTCTGCCAACCATCACGCGGACGGATTCAAAAAATGCCGCCTCAAACCGCAATTCTTTTTCCGCAAGCGAGGCGCAAAGCGAAAGCGTTTGATGAAGAATGAGCGCTTCTTTGAGGAAATCATCGCACTCGCGCTTCTTCTTCGGATCGATGATAAAGTTCACCGCGCCGCTGATCGTGCGCGCTCTTTCCAAATCGCTGCCGTTGAAAAAGGCGGTGTAGTCATACCCGTAGAAGAGGTCGCGGCAGATGGACAGCTTCTCGAGGAATTTCGGATATGCCACGCTCCCGATGTCGGGATCGCCATAGTTCTTGCGGTCGCGCACGGTGTAGTCATTCATCGCCTGCTTTAACGCCGAAGCGATGCCGACATAGTCCACGACCAATCCGCCTTCCTTGTCTCCGAATACCCGATTGACGCGGGCGATTGCTTGCATCAGATTGTACCCCGCCATGGGCTTGTAGACGTACATGGTGGCAAGCGACGGCACATCGAACCCCGTCAGCCACATATCCACGACGATGGCGATTTTCAACGGGCTATCGTTATCCTTGAATTCTGTCGCGAGTTGCTTTTTATATGCATCGTTCCCGATGATCCCACGCCAATCTTCGGGATCATTATTGTTTGCGGTCATGACGACGGCGACTTTCTTCGTCCATCCGGGGCGTAATTCCAAAATGCGGCGGTAGATCTTCATCGCGATAGCGCGATTATATGCCACGATCATTGCCTTGCCCGTCAAAAGATTGGCGCGGTAGTTTTCATAGTGGTCGAGGATATCCGTTACCAGGGAGTTGATGGTCTCGTCATTCCCAAGCACCGCCTCCATCTGTCCGAGTTCGTGCTTACTCTTTTCCACAACCTCCGGCTCGGCA
>CANQSM010000152.1 GCA_947626525.1 uncultured Phocaeicola sp.
GGTTCTTTGTAAAGTTACAAAATATCTATCATATTGGCAAATAATTAGTTGACTAAATTCTGAATATCCCTAATTTAGCCGTGATACTCTATGAAATATAAAGAAAACAATTATAGTAGGTACAGGAATGTGCGTCAGTAACCTTTGTTCGCCAGCTTATAGTTTAAAATAAAGTCGGACAGGTATTTGTATCGCACATTCATAATGATTTTACAATAATGAAAGAAATCAGACCAGCGTGCGATCCAAACGGTGTCTATTCAGTCAAGCGCACCTGTGCTGAACTCGGTATCAGCAACAAGACACTCAAAAAATACAGAGATAACGGATATATCCAACCGCTCAATCCTAATAATGTCAGCCGTCCGAAATACTCCGGCCAGTCAATAATCGATTGTTGGAACCTGCTCAGTACGTTATGATAAGCGAAACAACCATACGGAAAGTGAGGGAACTTGCCATAGAAGACGTACTCAGTCCTTATGTCAGACTGTCCAGAAAAGGTTCAACACTGATGGGACTTTGTCCTTTTCATTCCGAAAAGACCGGTTCCTTTGCCGTTACCCCAAGCAAGAATCTCTTCCACTGTTTCAGCTGTAACCGTGGCGGTGATTCCATTACGTTTATAATGGAAAAGGAAAAACTTTCCTTCAGTGCCGCAGTGGAATTTATTGCCAGGAACCATAATATTCCGGTAGAATACATCAGAGAAGAGCGCAGTGAGGAACAGATGGCCGAAGCCAGGCACCGGGAGTCACTTCTGACAGTTCTCGATACAGTACAGTCTTTCTTCCTGCAAAATTTAAGAGCAACAGACAAGGAAGAGAGCCTTGATGCCAGAGCCTACGCATACGGCCGGTGGCATGAGGAGTTCTGTGCCTTTGCCGGAATAGGCTATGCACCGAAGGACGGTCAGGCCTTTATGGATTTTTGCAGAAACAAGGCTTTGAACGAAGAACTGCTGTACGAACTCGGTATGTTCAAGCGTGGCGAGGACGGAAACACATACGCCATGTTCCGACAGCGTATCATGATTCCCGTGAGAAACAGATGGGGACGCATCATTGCCTATACGGCCAGATACATCGGAGACAACAGGAAAGCTCCCAAGTATATCAACTCGGCAACAAGCATGATTTACTCCAAGGGAGAAACAGTATTCGGTATTGACCGTGCCGCCAGACTGCGTGATGCTGACTATTATATCATTGTGGAAGGTGCTCCTGATGTCCTGAGAATGCAGTCGATTGGATACGACAATACAGTAGCGTCACTTGGAATAGCCTGGAGTGACAGCCAGTTTGAACAGCTGAAGAAATATGTATCCTCACTCTGTTTCATTCCTGATTCAGATATTGCGGAAGGCAAACCATACGGACCGGGATTTGAGTCGGTGATGACCAACGGGGCTGCAGCCATAAGAAAAGGATTCCATGTAACAGTCAGGGAACTTCCTTTTGCAGAAAGACCATCCGAGGCAGAAGGAGAAGTACAATATGCCAAGAATGATGCCGACAGCTATATCCGCAGCAGGGAGGATTATACCTCACTTCAGGAAAAGCATTTTATCATCTGGTTGGCACAGAAACGTTTTCTGGTAGCCGATTCCATGGTAGAGGAAAGAAAGTGTGTTGCGGAAATAGCAGACCTGTTGCGCTATATAAAAGACCAGCTGGTATATGACCAGTGCATAGAACAGCTTTCCAGACTGCACGGCAAGGTAAAGCTATGGCGTGATGCCGTTACCCAGGCACGTGGTGAAGCCAGGAGAAGGAACGACAAACCTGCGGCCATGAACGAGATGCAGCGTGAAGCGGAGCTGCTGCGCTAGTTCGGTCTGTTCGTCAGGGAAAACTGTTACTACTCCATCGGTGAAGATGATGATGAACCGTCAAGAATCTCCAACTTCATCATGGAACCGCTATTCCATATCGAGGATGAGATAAACGGAACCAGAATCTTCCGTATGAGGAATATGTACAATATATGTCGGGTCATAGAACTGAAAGAGTCAGAACTCTGCTCACTGAGCAACTTCCAGCAGAAGGTCGGCTCACTGGGCAATTATGTATGGCTGGCCAAGATAGACAAACTCAACCGTGTAAAGGAATACCTGTACTCAAAGACCGATACGGCAGAACGTATCAGAAAGCTCGGCTGGAATGCAGCTGAAGGATTCTTTACTTTTGGAAACGGAATATTTTTTGCCAACACATTCAATGCCGTTGATGATTTGGGTATTGTCCGTGGAATCAACGGCAAGGCCTTCTATATACCGGCCACTTCAAAAATCTATCTCAATAACCCGGAGATATTCCAGTTTGAGAGACTTATGGTGCATGAGAACTGTAACGGGATAAAACTGTATGATTACGTAAAAAAACTTGTGGAAGTGTTCGGTGAGAATGCAAGCGTAGCCTTCTGTTACCTTCTTGCCACCCTCTTCCGTGACATCATATTCAGACGCACCCGCCACTTTCCCATCCTGAACCTTTTCGGTGAGAAAGGAACCGGTAAGACAACACTAGCTACTTCCCTACAGTCCTTCTTCCTGCACGGAGTTGATCCGCCCAATCTCGGAGTAACTTCCGTACCGGCCATGAACGACCGTGTATCACAGGCTGTCAATACACTTGCTGTGCTTGATGAATACAAGAATGACCTCGACATACGAAAAATAGCTTACTTGAAAGGACTTTGGGGCGGTGGCGGTCAGACCAAGAAGAATACGAATACGGACGGTATGGCAGCCCAGACCATTGTCACAACAGGTGTTGCCCTTTGCGGCCAGGACAAGCCTACTCAGGATATGGCACTCTATACCCGTGTCATCTTCCTTGCCTTTTCAAAGACATCATTCAACCAGAATGAGAAAAGGGCTTACGAAGACCTTGTATCAGTCTGCAACATGGGACTTACGCACCTTACCCTGGAGATACTGGGACATAGGGAACTGTTTGAGAAGAACTTTCCGGAAATATACTCCATCACCAAGCGTGAGCTGGCTGCGAAATTGGATAATGAAACCATCCATGACCGTATATTCGGTAATTGGGTTATTCCACTGGCCACCTTCAGAACACTGGAGACAGTCATTGACGTGCCTTTCAGTTATGCGGAGCTATTTGAAACAGCAGTCAAAGGAATACGCAACCAGAATGAATTGGCTCAGGAAAGTTCGGAGATAGCGGATTTCTGGAGTATGCTTCAGGGATTCCAGACTTCAGGGAAATGTATTGAGAAGGCACATTACCGCATAAGGTATATGAAATCCTTCCGTCCATTGTCTGTAAAAGAAGATATAGAATTTAAGGAAGCACGTCCTATTCTCTATCTGAACACGGCAGCCGTGGCATCACTGTTCAACAGCCGGAATGCAGGTTCTACCTCCAACCGTTCTAATTGGTCCACCATCATGTCCTACCTGAAATCCCATGCTTCATACCTGGGCCTTAAGCAGGACCGATTTACAATACTTCTGCCCAGCGGACTTCCTGACTACACCATTGACATTGTGAATGGAGAACAGGTTAAGAAGGTAAAGGTAAACCGACCGAAGGCTCTGTGTTTTGATTATCTGCAGCTGAAGGATACTTTCGGACTGGATCTTGAAACTGAGGTTGTCACTGAAGTACAGGACATGAAGGGAGAAATGACTTCCGGATACAAACAATATCCTGAGCAGAAAGGCTTATTTTAATTGAGAATTTACAATAATAAATTATCATCAGAAAAATCCAACCCTTTTATATGTATTCATCAAGCAATTATTTACAGTTATCTTTTGGATTTTCAAAACTTAACTCTTATTTTTGTAGAAATCTTGCAAAAAAAGGAGTTAAGTTTATGATTTTAGAGTTTTGTGTCAGTAATTACCTGTCAATAAAGGATGAGTTAAAAATATCCTTTGTTGCAACTGCTCTTAAAGATGTTCTTACCGAGTCAAATGATATGATAACTGTACCCGATACCGGATTATCTGTATTACGGAGTGCAGTGATTTATGGTGCAAACGCTTCAGGAAAATCAAATGTTCTGAAGGCTATTGCTTTTTACAGGCGTTTTATCACGGACTCTTTCAAAAACAGTCAGGCCGGAGAAGTAATTGATGTAGAGAACTTCCGGTTGAATACCACTTCAATGAATGAACCGACTACAATGGAAGCAACCTTTATTGTTGAAGGTTTCACTTACCGTTATGGTTTTGAGGTTGACAGCAAAGCTGTACGTGCCGAATGGCTGTACCAGCGCACAAATAAAAAGAGGGCCAAAGAAGTTGAAATATTCTACAGGACAGAAGAAGAAACCACTGTTCATCAGAAAAGTTCTTTATTGATAGAGCTTGTAAACAAGAAAATGGTACGTGACAATGCTTTACTGCTATCTACCGGGGCACAATTCAATGAGCCGATAGCAGTCAGTATCCTGCAATGGCTGAATGATATGCATGTGATATTTGGCAATGATGAAGAAAGACTATGGAAACAGGCTATAAAGTCTATGGATGATGAGAACCTACGTTTGCGTATTACGAACTTTGCAAAATATGCAGATCTGGGGATAGACAATATCGTAAAAACAGATAACCGTATCGTTAGTACTCACCGGCAATATGATGATGAGGGAAAAGAAAACAATAGTGTAGCTTTTTCATTCAGCAGTAATGAATCGGAAGGTACAATAAAATATTTTTCTTTGTCATATCCCATCATTGATGCTTTGGATAATGGAAAACTTATTGTCATTGATGAACTTAATTCAAAGCTTCATCCTCTGTTGGTTCGTAAAATCATCGGCCTTTTCAATTCGGCAAAAACAAACCCGAAGGGTGCACAATTACTTTTTACAACTCATGATACTTTCCTGTTAAGCGCCGGAATGTTTCGCCGTGACCAGATATGGTTTACACAAAAAAACAGTTTCGGTTCCACTGAAGCATATTCACTGGTTGAATATAAGGTACGCAGCAATACTCCATTTGAAAGGGATTATCTGTTGGGTAAATATGGTGCAACTCCCATTATCGGTGAAATGGAGAGGGTTTTTAATATGGAGGAATGAGTATGGGAAGACAAACGAAAAAGGACCATCGTACAAGCAGTCTTACCAGAAAGCAGGGAACGAGAAATGTAAAACAGTCGTTTCTCATTGTATGTGAGGGAGTACGTACAGAACCAGACTACTTTAAGGCTTTCCGTATGACAACTGCCACAGTCAAAGCTATAGGTCAGGCAATGAATACTATAAGTCTTGTCAAAAAGGCAATCAATATACGTGATACCGAACAAAAAAAGAAGCATTACTATGATCAGTGTTGGGTTGTTTTTGACAAGGATGATTTTCCTGCAAAGGACTTCAATCAAGCAATAATTTTGGCTCAAAAGAACGGTTTCCGTGTTGCTTACAGTAACCAGGCATTTGAGTATTGGTTTCTGCTGCATTTTAATCTCTATCGAGGTCCACTTCATCGCCAGAATTATGCAGATATGCTGTCAAAACTTATAGGAATGTCATATTCAAAAAGTGAAGGATTTGGCGCTGTCATGTATAACAGGCTTTACCACCTGCAATCACAGGCAATAAAGAACGCAAATGTAGTACTTAACGAGGTTTCAAATGGAAATCCTGCCATGGAAGAATCTTCGACCACGGTACAATTATTGGTTGAAGAATTGAATAAATATATCTGAAATTGTGTTAATATACAAATTATAAGATTTTAAACTGAATATAAATATTTCTACTCCCAAATAACAGAATTATATTATATAATTTAGGGATATTCAGTTAAAGGCTGCAGATGACGGCTGCAGAATCTTGCGAGACTCCTATAAATGCCAGAAAAC
>CANQSM010000153.1 GCA_947626525.1 uncultured Phocaeicola sp.
AGACAATCCCAAAGCCGTATGATTGAACCCCAACAACAAGTTTTTGTACGTCCGTTGGTAGTGGATTTACATGTTACTACCAATGAAAGGCAAAAGGCCGTTTGGCCTTTTCCCGAAGTGGATATTTACAAAATGACCGTACAAGATGTGGAAAACCTGAAAATCAATGCGCTGTATCTTACTGCACAGAAAATGGACGCGGATGTTATCGTCGCCCCTACCTTTGATATTCGGACTGTGAAAAAAGGTATCGAGATTACAGTGATAGGCTTCCCTGCCAAATATGAAAACTGGAAAGTGGCTGAAAAGGAAGAAGATTACAAATGGATAGAAGCAGTGTATGGAACAAGGTACAAATATAACATAGTAAATCCTGTACAGTCATTAGGAGGAAATCAAGCAAAAAATTCAGATGCAGTAAAATAATTTATTAACAATTAATTTTTAGAACAATGAAAAAGTTTTTATTTTTTGCGGTGGCAACATTCATGACGGCCACTGTAAGTGCACAAGTTGTAACAAGTACCTCATTCAAGAAAGCCAAATCCGGTACTGTGTGGTACATAAAGGCAGGTGCCAATATCGCGAATTTTAGTGTTGACGAAGGAGAAGGTCCCGATGCTATCTTCGGTTACAATGTCGGTATTGCCTTTGACCGTCCTATTGGTGGTAGCGGTGTCTTTTGGAACTCCGGTCTGCAGTTGGCTACTAAAGGATGTAAAAATGGCGATGATAAATTAAATGCCAACAAGCTGGAAATACCTATAACATTCGGCTACAAGTATAAAGTGAATGATGGCATCGCCATTGACGCGCGTGTTGGCGGATTTGCCAACTATGACGTATTTGGAAACTGGGATGACTATGACTATGGCTATTTTGACGGCTATGACCGTTTCAGTGCAGGCGTTCAGTTTGGCGTAGGAGTTTGGTATCGAAAGCTGAACTTTAACATCACTTACCAAAACGGTTTGGTAGAGCAAGGCGAAGCGAAAGCGAAAGAAAAGAACTGGATGATTAGTTTAGGTTACGCATTCTAATTTCTTACAACAATTTCCGATACCGATTTGCAAGTAATGAGGGTCGGTATCGGTTTTTATATCGAACATTAAAAATGAAAAAAATGAAGAAAATTAATTTTTTATGGTTGGTAAGCATCTTAATGCTTTTGCCTATTGGCTTTGTTTCCTGTTCAGATGATGATGATGAAGGAGTAGGTTCTGCGTCCGATTTGGTAGGCACATGGGAAATGACTCTTAATGTGTGGTATGAGAAAAAGAACGGAGAAATCGTGGACGAAGGCACTGATGACGAAGGAGGTCTAAGAATAATATTTAAAGAAGACGGTACATATATGGCTGGTGAGTACTCCGATGGAAATTGGGATTGGGAGGGACCTTATTCTTGGAGTTATAAAGACGGGAAAGTTACATCTATAGACGAGTACGGAGAATCTAGCACAGTCACTCTGAAAGAATTGACAAGTTCCAAAGTTGTTTGGGAAGGGTACGAAAAATACACAGAGGAAGGAGACGTTTACGAGTATTATGATAGGTATGAATATCGCAAAATTTCTGATTAGTTGCAATCGGATACTGCTCGTGGAATAACATCGATAGGAATATGTATCAAAAAAATAAGATAGTATCATTAAAGTTGAAATAAAGCGATGATTCTCAGACATAATATCATCATCTATGTTTTATTTTTCTTGTGCCCTCTGCTTGTGGGGGCACAAGTTTCTTCTCCCTATTCAGAGGTAAAGGGGAGTATCGTCATTTCCGAATTTCATACCCTCGACAAGCCGGCTTCGGCGGAAGGTATTTTCTTGAATGCCCTTTTATGGATGATTGAAAATAAAGAGGCGGGGAATACGGAAACGGAAGAAGATAAAGGCGCTTTTGAAATAGATTATGATAAAAAGCAGTACCTACTGGAACTTACGCGGACTGATTCCAAAAGCGCGTCCCGTTACCGTTGCCTGTTTTCGGTGAAAGTCGCAGACAATATTATTACGGTTTTAGCTTCAAATATCACCTACGAGGCTGAAACCAACGTTATAAAATTGGTGAAACGGCTCGCTTTTGAGAAGCTGCAGCCTGAAAAGAAGCCGAAGCACAAGGAATACTTGAATGAATTTGCTGCACTTTATAAAGAAACGGTCAAGCGGATGTTGGAGGCAATAAGTGCTAATCCGGCACCTGTCATCACCCATTGGGCGGAGGTCAAAAATAAGGAAGTCGTAAAAGGCATGAGTAAGCAAGAATGTTTATTGGCGTTCGGCAAACCTGCTTCTGTACAGAAACAAGGAAACAAAGAGGAATGGATGTACGATTCATATACTTACGTGTTCTTTGAAAATGAAATTGTTACTTCGCTGATAAAATAGTGTTGAGGATGTAATGGAATGTACTCTTTACGGATATAGGGAAGGAGCGGAAAAACTGTCGGAGTTTTCGGAAAGATTCTTAAGAAAGTTCCGGAAAACTCCGACAGTTTCGGCGGAGCTTCTTAAGAGTTTTCCCTTACACTTTTTTTATTAATCACCGGCTGCCGGCAATTGTCGTGGAGCTGGAGGGAATCGAACCCTCGTCCAAACGAGGAAACCATACGTTTTCTACATGCTTATCTCTGCCTTCGTTTTTCGAGTGTAAGCAAGACCAGAGCCACCAACTTGCACCTTATCCTCTAAGATTTCGTAAGAGTCGCGAGGAAAAACTCAAACTATTCCCGATTTTGCTGCGCCACTTTGCCAAACGCTTCGGAACAAGAGCTTTTGAGTGACGTCCCGTTTCTGCCACTGTGGCAGAAATAAAGTTAATCTACTGTACTTCGATTAAGCAGCGAGAGCATAATTTTCGTTGCCAGATAAAATTTTGATAACTGAGATTATAGTGCCAATCACCGACGCACTGCATGCTTACATACCATTTCTGCCCGCTGTCAAATCCAGTCAACCCCAAGTATGTTTTGCAAAGATAGTGCCTTTTTACGTATTGAATGTCATTTCTTAGCAAATATTTGTATTTAAGACGCAATGGTTTCTGCCTCTTATTCTAAATCCACAACAGTAATGCCTGCTCCTCCGAATTGCACATGTTCGTCCTGGAAATGAGCCACTCCCGACACCGTTTTCAAATAGTTGCGGATGAGCGTGCGGAGTATTCCGGTACCTGTGCCATGCAAAATGCGTACACGGCTTATTCCGAGCAATATGGCGTCGTCTATGAAATAGGTGACGGCTTGTATCGCTTCATCGCCCCGCATTCCTCGTACATCGATGTCTTGTTTGAAATTCAGTTTTTTTTCATAGATATTATCCTGTGTTTGGGTACTGACAAAGGAACTTTTGGCGGTCTCTTTGGACTGTTTCATCGCTTGGGCATGTTCCAGACGCTCGGCCTTGACGGTAGTTTTTATCATGCCGAAAGTGACTGTGGCATTTCTTTCGTTTATTTCTGTTACCGTTCCTACAGGGGTCTGTCCTTTTATCCGTACGGAATCTCCAATGGAAATGGGTCTGCTTTGAGGGACGACGGCCGGCTTTTCACTGGCAGGAGTGTTTTTCTTCTCTTTTTTCCGGTTCTGCTTTTCCCGCAATCTTTCCATCTTGCGGACTATTTTCTCCTCGGCGGCTTTCAAGTCCATTTCGTTGACCGATTCTTTGAAGCTTTCCAGCTGTTGACGGGCTTGGCGTGTCTTTTCCTTTTCGGCCTGAGCCTCTTTGATGGTCCGGATGGTGTTTTCTATTCGTGCGTTCGATTCGTTGAGCAGATGTTCGGCCTCTTCCTTGGCATTTTGGATAATCTCTTTCCGGCTCTTTTCCAGCTCTTGTATTTCAGATTCATATTTAGCGATGGTCTCTTCCAGCTGTTTTTCTTGTTTGCGGATATTCTGCCGCTTGGTCTCCCAATAGCGCTTGTCCCGTACGATGTCTTGCAGATATTTGTCGGCGTTGATGTATTCGTTGCCTACTAATTCAGAGGCATCGGCTATCACTTCTTCGGGCAAACCTATTTTCCGTGCTATTTCTATGGCAAAAGAACTGCCTGGATTTCCGATTTGCAACTGGAACAGCGCCTGCATCTGGTGTCTGTCGTAAAGCATGGCTCCGTTGACAACCCCTTTATGCCCGTCTGCGAAATGTTTGAGATTCTGATAATGGGTGGTGATCACTCCGTAAGCTTGCTTGTTGTGGAAACGTCTCAGTACGGCTTCAGCCATGGCTCCTCCGATTTGAGGCTCCGTTCCGCTGCCAAACTCGTCAATCAGGATGAGGCTGTGTTCATTACAAGCTTTCATCATGTTTTTCATATTGAGCAAATGAGACGAGTAAGTACTTAAATCGTTTTCGATACTTTGTTCATCGCCAATGTCGATGAATATGCTGTGAAACAGACCGGCATGGCTGCGCTCATGCATGGGGACAAGCAGGCCACATTGTAGCATATATTGTAGTAGGCCTACTGTTTTCAGGCACACGGACTTTCCTCCGGCATTGGGCCCGGATATGATAAGGATTCTCTGCTTGGCGTGAAGCTCAATTTCTAACGGAACCACTTCTTTGCCATGTTTGGCCAAAGAGAGATAGAGCAACGGATGGACGGCATCTGTCCAGTCTATGATTTCAGTCTGTTCCAGATTCGGTTTGAGGCCTTTGACGCGTATCGCGAAATGTGCCTTGGCGCGTATGAAATCAATTTCAGCTAAGAATTCGTAGGATTGAAGTATCTCAGGAATGGTTGGCCGTACCTGGTTGGAAAACTCTGTGAGAATACGGATTATCTCCCGGCGTTCTTCTCCTTCCAATTCACGGATGCGGTTGTTTGCTTCTACCACTTCTGCGGGTTCGATAAAAATAGTCTTTCCTGTGGCGGATTCATCATGTACAATTCCCTTGATTTTACGTTTTAATCCGGGAGCGACAGGTATCACAAGGCGTCCGTCACGCATGGTTGGGGTCACGTCTTTGTCTACCACTCCTTCGGCTTGGGCATTTCTTAAAATAGAGTTCAGATTTCGGGAAATACCGGATGTGATACTGGTTATCTCTTTCCGGATACGTAATAATTCTGCTGAAGCGTTGTCCTTTATTTTTCCATATTTGTTCAATATTCCGTCTATGCGGATTATTAGTTGAGGAAAAACAAATATGTCTCCTGCCAACATTCTTAAAGCGGGATAAGGAGAATTTTCCTCTTCTTCTCTGTTCAGGAAGCGGATTATACTTTGAATGGTTTCTAATGAACGGCGCAAATCAAATATTTCCTGTTCGTCCAGATACATACCCTCTACTTTGATGCGTTTTAAAGATGGACGGACATCAAAGAAATACTGGTCCGGAAAATCATCTTCTTGTTGTATGATAGGAACAAATTCCGTAGTTTCATTCAGCCGTTTGTTCACCTCCTCATAATGGTTTGAAAAATCCATTTTTTCCACCCTTTCTGTCCCTAAAGAACTGAGGCATTGCTCTTTCAATAAGGTACGGATGTTGTCGAATCCTATTTTCTGTTCAAAGTTTTGAGGGTATATCATAATTTGGTTTATATCGCTTTGTTTCATTTCGGAATTATCTGTTTTAGTCTTGCATATTTGAAAACTTATGCTTATATTTGCATCGTAATTAAATACGAGACAA
>CANQSM010000154.1 GCA_947626525.1 uncultured Phocaeicola sp.
GTTTTATTAAAAGTAGCGGAGAAAAAAGAAAATTATAGTTTTAATATAAAAGCTAACAAAATAGTGGCACCATTAAAAAGTAATTCTATTGTGGGAAAAGCAGAAATAATAGATAATGAGGGAAATATTATTAATGAAATAGATCTTATAATAAGAAAAGATATTGAAAAAGCAAGTTTCTTTGATTATTTAAAAAGAAATTTAAAAGTTATCACAGGAGGTAAATAGATACCTCCTTTAACTAATTCTATTGACTTTTTGTTATGTAAAATTTATAATTAAATTAATGCAAGGGTGGCGGAATTAGGTAGACGCGCTACTTTGAGGGGGTAGTGAATTAATTTTCGTGAGGGTTCAAATCCCTTTCCTTGCACCATTTTTATTTAATCTTTCTAATTTAAAGAATTTTTTAGGGAGACAAAAAAATATGAGTAAAATATTATAACATCTTGTGTTATTCTACGTATAAAGTAGTAAGGGAGGTAATATTATGAGTAAGAAAATAACAATATTTGAGGTAGCTAACTTTTTTTTAAATATAGTTGATAGAGATTCTGGAAGTACTATTACACCACTTAAACTTCAAAAAATTTTATACTACGCACAAGGGTATCATTTAGCAATGTTTAATAAAGAACTTTTTAACGAAGATTTTGAGGCTTGGGCTCATGGACCTGCAAATCCAGAAATTTATGATAAATATAAAATATATGGTCATAACACCATAGATGCTCCAAAGGAAAAAGAAATTCCAGTTTTTAAAGAAAATATAGTTGATTTTTTGTATGATATTTGGGCTACATTTGGTATTTTTGATGGTAAGTACTTAGAAGATTTAACCCATAAGGAGACACCTTGGCTTGAAGCTAGAAAAGGGTACAAACCAGGGGAGGCATGTAATAAAGTTATTTCCAAAGAAAGTATGAAAAGTTTTTTTAAAGCAAAGTTGTGTTAAACTTAGTGACTGATAAATAAAAAAATGTTATAATGAAAATAGCCAAACAAAAGGTAAAGGAGGAGATATCCTTAATCAACTAGTCTATCTTTATCTTTGTTTGGCGATAATGATATGTTGATATAGGCTAGTTGATTAAGGATATTTTTGTAGTATGAAAATAGAAGAATTATTAAAAGATTTAGATGCAATAACAATAATCAAACTTAAAAATTACTTATTAGAAAATTTATTAGAATTATGTTCTACAAAAAATTCTAATTCAAAAATAATTTCTAAATATAAAAAAGAAGAAATGATTTGTGAAAAATGTGGTTGTAAAATATATAAAAATGGAACAACTAAAAATGGCATACAAAAATATATTTGTAGTGGTTGTAAAATAACTTCGTCACAAACAACTAATACAATAATTTGTCATAGTAAATTATCATTTGAAATTTGGAGAAATATTATAGATAATTTACTAAATGGTTTCAGTTTAAGAAGAATAGCTGAAGAAAATAATATTTCTCTTTTAACATCTTTTAGATTAAGGCATAAAGTTTTATATGCTTTAAAGCATTTTATAGAAGGTATTTATTTATCTGGAGAAATACAGTCAGACGAAAAGTATTTTTCTATTAATTTAAAAGGAACTAAAACAAAAAATATGCCAAGATATTCTAAAAAAAGGACATCGACAAGTTCTCCTTATAGAGGTATAAGCCATCATAAAGTATGTGTTGTTTCAAGTATAGATGAAAATGATAATTTATTATTAAAGATAGTTGGTTTAGGAAGATGTACAACAGATATGCTAAATGAATCACTTGGTCAAAAATTAAATGAAGCTAAATCAATAACAGTAGATAGTGCGAGTGCTTATCAAAAATTTTGCAAAAAAAATAATTTAACATTAAATGCTATTCCATCTGGCTTTCATAGTAATGATGTTTATAATATATCAGAAATAAACGGTATCCATTCTCAACTTGAAACATGGCTTAAAAAATTTAGAGGTGTATCAATTAGACATTTACAAGAATATTTAGATTGGTTTGTTTATATTTTTACTATGAAAAAAAGATTCATGTTAAATAAAATAAAAACAGAATCTTATTCAAAAATAATAATAGATAATAATTACATAAAATCAAAAAATATATTTTCTATTAAAATTCCTATTGATTTAAATGTTGCTTATGCCGAATACATTAATCAGTCATAAAGTTTAACACAACTTATGGAAAAAAGATTAACTGTATCTAAAGAATTGTTAAATGATAATGGTTGTATTTTTATTAGTATAGATCAAAATGAATTTGCCCAATTAAAACTTTTATGTGATGATATTTTTGGTGAAAATAATTTTATTGGAACTTTAATTTGGAGGAAAAAATATGGTGGTGGGCAAACAGATGAATTTTTTGTTACAGAACACGAATATATTTTTGGTTATAGAAAGACTGCTAAATTTAAGTGGTTTGATAAAACTTTAGATGCAGATATACAATCTTTTAAATATGAAGATAAATTAGGAAAGTATAACATAACTAAACTTGAAAAATGGGGAAGTTCTTCTCATAAAGAAGATAGACCTACTATGTATTTTCCAATTACTGATCCAGATGGTAACCCATTATTCCCTATTGCACCAGATGGAAAAGATGGTAGATGGAGAGTTGGTAAAGAAAGATTAGAAAGTTTAATTAATAATGATGGAATACATTGGGTTAAAGATAAAAAAAATAATAGATGGATTCCTTATGAAAAGAATTATTTTGATAACTCTAAAGGAAAATTAATAAAAAGTAGAAGTATATTGTATGATCTTGCAGAAACTGGTACTGCTACTAAATTATTAACAAATATATTTGAAGAAAAAGATGTATTTCAAAATCCTAAACCTATTGAATTAATACAATTTTTATTAGAACATACTAAAAGTGATTTAGTTTTAGATTTTTTTGCTGGAAGTGGAACAACTGGTCAAGCAGTTTTAGAGCAAAACAAAATTGATGGTTTATCAAGAAATTTTATTTTATGTACTAATAATGAAAATAATATTTGTGAAGATATAACATATAAAAGATTAAAAATTATAAATTATGGTACTCCAAGAATAGAACCTATCAAAATGAATTTGAAATATTATAAAACTTCTTATATTCCAAGAATAAATAAAGATGATGAAAATTTGCATGATAATTTATTAATAAATATTAAAAATTTAATACAACTAGAAAATGGTATTTCCATAGATAATAGTACAATTAAAATTTATTTTGATGAAGATGAATTAGATAATTTTTCTAAGGATGAAGAAGCATTAGAAAAATGTAATAAATTGTATATATCTTCTGACATACTATTAACATCTATTCAAGAAAAGATTTTTAAAGATAATAATATTGAGTTATTTATAATTCCAGAATATTATTTTAAAGATGAAATATTGGAGGTGGCATAATGCAAGGAATACAATTAAAAAATTTTCAAATAGATACAGTTAATAAGTTATTGGATGCTACTTCTGTTGGAACAAAGAAAGAAATTTTAGTTCAAGCCCCTACTGGAAGTGGAAAAACTATAATATTACTTTCTTATATTGAAGAATATTTGAGTGAAAATAACAATACGATTTTTGTATGGCTTACACCTGGCAAAGGTGAATTAGAAGAACAAAGTCGTAATAAAATGATAAAATTATTGCCACATTTAAGTAATAAGAATATTCAAGATGTATTATTGCAAGGATTTAATTCAAAAGATACTGCTTTTATAAATTGGGAAACTATTACAAAAAAGGGAAATAATGCATTAAAAGAAGCAGAAAGAAAAAATTTATATGAAAGAATCCACGAAGCACATAATAATAAATATAAATTTATTGTAATTGTAGATGAAGAACATTTAAATAAAACTGTAAAAGCAGAAAGTATTATTGATTATATAGATCCAGAATATATTATCAGAGTTAGTGCTACAACAAAAACTAATAAAGAAGCAGAAAATATAATTATAAATGAGTTAGATGTCATTAATGAGGGACTTATTACTAGAGCATTGTATATTAATGAAAATGTTTCTAATTCAAGTGTATTATCAAATGAACATGAGTATTTATTAGATCTAGCAATTTCAAAAAGGAAAGCAATTAAAGAAGAATATTTAAAAAGGAATATACAAGTTAATCCTTTAATCATCATTCAAGTGCCTAGTAACTCTGATTCGCTTATAACTCAAATTGAAAACATTTTAGATGATAAGGGTTATAATTATAACAAACAAAATTTAGCAATATGGCTTTCAGAAAGAAAAGAAAATATTGATAATATAGAAAATAACGAATCAAATCAAGCAATTCTTATTATGAAACAAGCAATCTCTACTGGATGGGATTGTCCTAGAGCAAAAATTTTAGTAAAACTTCGTGATAATATGAGTGAAGATTTTGAAACTCAAACTATTGGAAGAATAAGAAGAATGCCACAAGCACATCATTATGATAATGTACTTTTAGATAATTGTTATCTTTATACTTTTGATGAAAAATATGAGCAAAGTGTAAAGCAAGAATTAGGAAGTAATGCTTATGATACGAAAATTATATTTTTGAAAAAAGAATATAAAAATTTATCTCTAAAAAAACTATCTTTTGATTCTTCTTTTGATGGCTTTGATGAAAGACAAACTTTTAATATTTTGCATCAATATTTTATTGATAAATATAAATTAACAACTAATAAGAAAAATAATAAAACTATATTAGAAGCAAATGGATACATTTTTAAAAATACTGTTGAAAATTATATTGTTCAAGATAAAATTGTTAGATTAAATTCTGATGAACTAGAAAATGCTAATAGAATTAAAGTTGAATCAACAGTTAAAACTAGCAAAAATGGTTTTGAATTAAGATATTCTATAAATGTTATAGCATCTAAAATTGGTATGAGATATGATAGAACAAGATTAATGCTTGAAAGGATGTTTTGGAAGCAAAAATTATTTAATAAAAAATTTGTTGATCTTTCATTAACAGAATTTTATGCTTTTGTCATAAATAATGAAGAAATATTAAAAAATGATTTTCAAGAGGCAGTAAGTCAAAAAGCAAGACAACAAAAACTAAAATTAGAAGAATTAAGAGAAACAACTTGGTATCCACCAGAAATGGATTATATAAAATATGATCCTAAAATGAAAGATACTGCTATTTATGAAAAAAATATATACTTAAATTATCCTAATAGTACAATAAAATCAAAATCTGAAAGAATGTTTGAAAGTTATTGTGAAAATAGTAGTAAGATAAAATGGTTTTATAAAAATGGTGAATCATCTGCAGATTATTTTTCCATTGTATATGTTGATGCAGTAAATAAAAAATGGCATTTTTACCCAGATTTTATAGTTTGTGATAACAAAAATAAAATATGGATTATTGAAACTAAAGGTGGAGAAAATGCTGATGGTAAATCCAAAAATATTGATATAAAAGTAGAAAACAAATTTGAAGCATTAAAGGAATATTCAAAAAAATATAATATTAATTGGGCTTTCGTAAGGGATTATGATAAAAATAATAAACTATATTATTCTAATACCGAATATACAGAAGAAATGGAAAATGATAATTGGCATTTATTAGAAGATATTTTATG